>CAIYXH010000052.1 GCA_903930195.1 uncultured Actinomycetes bacterium
ACCGGGGTGACGCACGACCGGATCTCCTTGCCGTCGAGCAGCACCGAGCACGCACCGCACTGCGCCAGACCGCAACCGAAGCGCGGGCCATGCAGATGCAGCTCGTTGTGCAAGACGCTTGCAGCGGTGTGTCCAAGCTCGCGGACACTCCATGGGAGAGTCCGTTCACGTTGATCTTCAGCTTGCTTGCCATGTGCTCCCTCCGTGGATGGCGCCGAAGCGCCGAACGACCAGCCTCGCTCACCCGAGCGAACCGTCGCGTTGAGGGAGCCGCATCCCTCTGAGGCGGCAGCAAAAGTATGGGATCGGGGAAAGGCAGATGCAATAGATCACCCAAAGGACGAATCGGTGTTTCCACCGTGAAAACACCGCTTCTCTGTATCTTGGCACGCAAATACGCCGGTAAATCTGCCGGTATCTCTCGGCCGGATCAACCGTCGCGCAACACGCCCATCGCGTCGACGTATAGACGTTGCCTTCACCCCGGCGGGCGTCCCCGAGCCTGGAGCCCAACGGTCGGCGACCAGCCGGGCTCGGTAGTTCGGTCGTGATGATCGCGGTTTTGGCGATTCGGGGACATACTCGCTCTGTGAGCTTCTGCCGCTGGCCGGCGATCGTCTCGACCATGTGCGTAACGGCGCTGGTTGTCCTGGTTGCCTGCAGCTCGGTCGGAGCGGCCACGCCGAAGCTGAACGCGGTGCAGCTCAACCGGTTCAAGGCGCTCTACGCGATCGACCATCAGGGAGCACGCGCGACGACGACGGCCATCAGGCCCTACGTTGCGCCGTTCGAGACGATCGTGCACTCGTGCGGCACAGCCCGGGACGGACTCACCAACAAGGTGGTGATCGTCGCCCAGCAAGCAGAGGTGAACGGCGGCCGCGTGGTGAGCGCTCTCGACGTCCTGCAGCACGTCTCCTTCCTGCTGCAGAAGGGCTCGACCTGTCCGTTGGCCTTCGCCATCGCCGAGTCGAACCTCGAGGCCGGCATCATGCCGACCCCGGCCCAGCTCCGGATGGCCCGCGAGGGCTCCGACTGGGTCCCGCCGCTCGGCGACAACACCTGAGACGATCCAACTCCTCCGTTCGGATGAGCTGGATCGTCCCTGCGGCTGAGGAGAGCGCCGTTAGCTTGGGAGGGGATGACGCTCGAAGCTGCAGAGGGACCCGCCCTCGTCGACCGGCCCCGCCTCGGGCTCGCCCGGCATCCGTTCTCGAAGGTGCCGGAGATCACCGCGGTCTTCTGGGTGATCAAGATCCTCACCACCGCAACCGGTGAGGCGTTCTCGGACTTCATGGACCACCACTTCGGCCCGGCCGTCGCCGTGCTCGTCGGGATCGTCGGGATCGCCGGTGGGATGCGCTTCCAGTTCAAGGCCGACCGCTACCGCCCCTGGACATACTGGGGCTCGATCACCGCGGTCGCAGTCTTCGGGACGATGGCCGCGGACGGCGTCCACGTGGTCGGCGTCCCCTACATCGCCTCGACCGCGTTCTACGCGATCGTGCTCGGCCTGATCTTCCGCGCCTGGTACCGCCGCGAGGGGACGCTCTCGATTCACAGCATCTACACCCTCCACCGCGAGCGCTTCTACTGGGCGACCGTGCTCGCGACGTTCGCGCTCGGCACGGCCGCGGGAGACATGACTGCCTCGACCCTGCACCTGGGCTTCCTGATCTCGGGCATCGCGTTCGCCGTGCTCTTCGCCCTGCCCGGCCTCGCCTACTGGCGCGGCGTGATCAACCCCATCGCCGGGTTCTGGATCGCCTACGTCCTCACCCGTCCGCTCGGCGCCTCGTTCGCAGATTGGCTCTCGTCCTCGAACAAGGGCCTCGGGCTCGGCACGGGCTGGGTCAGCCTCATCTTCGGCCTCGGCATCGTCGCCGGGGTCACCTACCTCGCCATCACCCACGAAGACGTCGAAGAGGAACACGGAGCCCACGCATGATCGAAGCGGTCGGACTGACGAAGGACTACGGCGACAAGCGCGCCGTCGACGGACTCACGTTCACGGTTCAGCCCGGGATCGTCACCGGCTTCCTCGGCCCGAACGGCTCCGGAAAGTCGACGGCGATGCGCCTGATCGTCGGGCTCGATGCCCCCACCTCCGGCGACGTGCTCCTCAACGGACGCCACCACCGCGACCATGCCGCCCCGCTGCACGAGGTCGGCGCCCTCCTCGAAGCGCGCTCGATCCACCCGGGCCGCTCCGCCTACGACCACCTGCTCTCGCTCGCGCAGACCCACGGCCTGCCGCGGCGGCGCGTCGACGACATGATCGACCTCGTCGGCCTGCACGAGGTCGCGAAGAAGCGCGCCGGCCAGTTCTCGCTCGGCATGGGACAGCGGCTCGGCATCGCCTCGGCCCTCCTCGGCGACCCGAAGACGGTGATCCTCGACGAGCCGGTCAACGGGCTCGACCCCGAGGGCATCCACTGGATCCGGACCCTGCTGCGCCAGCTGGCCGCAGAGGGGCGCACCGTGTTCGTCTCGTCGCACCTGATGAGCGAGATGGCGCTGACCGCCGACCATCTGATCGTCGTCGGCCGCGGACGGCTGATCGCCGACGTCAGCGTCGAGGCGTTCGTCCGCGAGGCATCCGGCAACGTCGTGCGCGTCCGCTCGCCGCAGGCCACCGAGCTGCGCGACCTGATCGCCGGCCCCGACATCGAGGTCGCCTCGCTCTCGGCAGGGCTCCTCGAGGTGCGCGGCCTCACGGCCGAGCAGATCGGCGAGGCCGCCGCCCGCGACGGCATCGTCCTGCACGAGCTCGCACCGCAGCACGTCTCACTCGAGGAGGCCTTCATGGACATGACCCGCGACGAGGTCGAGTACAAGGCGCCGGTCGGAGCTGCGGCATGAGCACGACGACCCCGGCCCTGACGATCCCGCCCTTCCCCCGCGAAGGCCGCGTCCGCCAGCGGTTCGTCTTCCGCTCCGAGTGGACGAAGCTGATCTCGCTCCGCTCGACGCGCTGGTCGCTCTTCGCCGCGGTCGTGCTGACGATCGGCCTGCCTGCGCTCTTCGCCGTGGTGACCGCCACGCACTGGGCGCACATGTCGGCGCACGACCGGGCTGACCGCCACCCGCTCGACATCGCGCTCGCGGGCGTGAACCTCTCGCAGCTCGCCGTCGGCGTCCTCGGCGTGCTTGCGATCACGGGCGAGTACTCGACGGGGATGATCCGGGCGAGCCTGATCGCGGTGCCGAAGCGCCTGCCGGTGCTGTGGGGCAAGCTCGGCATCTTCGGTCTCGTGACGTTCGTACTCGCGCTGCCGTCGGTGCTGATCGCCTTCTTCGTCAGCCAGGCGATCCTCGAGGGCCACCACATCCTCCAGATCTCGTTCGGCGCAAACGGCGTCGCGCGCTCGGTCATCGGCGGCGCCGTGTACCTCACCATGCTCGGCCTGCTCGCCCTCGCGGTCGGCGCCATCCTCCGCAACACGGCCGGCGGCATCGCGGTCTTCGCGGCGATCTTCTTCGTGATCCCACCGCTCCTCGACATCCTCCCGACGAGCTGGCACAACGCCGTCGCGCCCTACCTTCCCGACGCCGCGGGACGCTCGATCTTCTCGCTCACGCACGACGCGCACAGCCTCGCACCGTGGCCCGGCTTCGCCCTCTTCGCCGGCTACACGGCGGTCGCGATCGCCGCAGCCGCGGTGCTCCTCACCCGCCGCGACGCCTAGCGGAGCGCCGCCACGGAGCTACCGTGACGAGGCCATGATCTGGAACTGGCTTCACCGCCACCCCTTCCTGGTCGACGTCGCCCTCGTCGTCCTCGTCGCGATCCCCACGGCGACCGTCGCCGCCGAGCGTCCGCATCCCGTGCGCACGACCCTGCTCGTCGTCGCCGGAACGCTGCCGCTCCTCGCACGCCGCCGCTTTCCGCTCCCCGTCGTCGCGATCGTCACCGCGTTTGCGATCGGGCTGATCGGATCGGTCGGCCTCGGCCCGCTCGTGCTGTTGCCGTTCCAGCTCGGAATCGCGCTCTACAGCCTCTCGTCGTCGGACGCGCGGCGACTGACGCGCGCCCTCGGCCTCCTCGCCGTCGTCGCCGCGGCGCTCGCGCTCGCCGCGACCGGCCACTACGCCGACTTCGACGGCGGCGCGGCGCGCGTCGTCTTCCTGGCCGCAGCATGGCTCCTCGGCGACAGTGTCCGCTCGCGGCGCGCCTACGTGCGCGAGATCGAGGCGAAGGCCGAGCGGCTCGAGCAGGAACGCGACGCCGAGGCCCGCCGGATGGTGACGGAGGAGCAGTCGCGGATCGCGCGCGAGCTGCACGACGTGCTCGCGCACGCGCTCAGCGTGATCGTCGTCCAGTCGGGGGCCGCGCAGGAGCTCTTCGAGCTCGAGCCCGAGCGCGCCGGCAAGCCCCTCGCCGCGATCGACGCAGCTGCGCGCTCGGCGCTCTCCGACCTCCGCCGGGTGCTGGGGCTGCTTCAGCCCGACGTCGCCTACGCGCCGCAGCCCGGGCTCTCACGCCTCGACAGCCTGATCGACCAGGTGCGTGCGACAGGCCTCGAGGTGACGCTGCAGATCCGAGGGCGGGCCGAGCAGCTGCCGGCGCCGGTCGATCTCTCCGCCTACCGGATCATCCAGGAGGCGCTCACGAACACGCTCAAGCACGCCGAGGCCGGCAGCGCCCGCGTATCGGTGCGCTACGGCGACGAGCTCGAGCTCGAGATCCGCGACGACGGCCACGGCGACGCAGGCGCGGGCTCGGCGGGACACGGCGTGACGGGCATGCGCGAGCGGGTGACGATGCTCGGCGGCACGGTCGAGATCGGCTCGGCCCCGACCGGCGGCTACCGCGTCGCCGCCCGGATCCCGGTGCGATGACCCGCGTCCTGATCGCCGACGACCAGGAGCTCGTGCGCAACGGGTTCCGGCTGATCCTCGAGACGCGCCCCGACCTCGACGTCGTGGCCGAGGCCGCCGACGGCCGGGCGGCCGTCACGCTCACGCGCGAGCTCGAGCCCGACGTCGTGCTGATGGACATCCGCATGCCCGATCTCGACGGGATCGAGGCGACGCGCCTGATCGTCGAGGCCGGCAGCACGGCGCGGGTGCTCGTGCTGACGACCTTCGACCTCGACGAGTACGTCTACTCCGCGATCCGCGCCGGTGCGAGCGGCTTCCTGCTCAAGGACGTGCGCCCGGCCGACCTGATCGACGCGATCCGTCTCGTGGCGCAGGGCAACGCGCTGCTCGGCCCGACCGTGACGCGGCGGCTGCTCGACCGCTTCGCCGAGCCTTCGCCGGCCGGCGGCGACGGCCTGCTCTCGCGCCTCACCGAGCGCGAGCGCGAGATCCTGCAGCTGCTGGCCGAGGGCCTTTCGAACGCCGAGATGGCAGGCCGGCTCTTCCTCAGCGAGACGACCGTGAAGACGCACGTCTCGAATGTGCTCCGCAAGCTCGAGGTACGCGACCGCGTCCAGGCGGTCATCGCCGCCTACGACGCAGGCCTCGTGCGTCCCGGCGCCTAAAGGCGGGACAGGTCTGAAGACCCGTCCCTGAGCCGATCGCGCAGGGCGCGACGTACGAGCAGCGGGATGTAGTCGTCGAAGTGCGCACCCGCGACGAGACGCTCGGCGATCGACCGTGCCCGGATCTCGAGCTCCGGAACCGAGTGGCGCGGGAAGTCGCGGTGCAGCTCGACCGGGATCTGGCGGATGTGGTTGGCGGCTATCGGGCTCAGTTGCATGACCATCACCTCCTGAGGAGGCGATACCCCGACGCGCAGGTTCGAACCGTCAGGCGAAGCCGAGCCGGAGCATCTCCGCGAAGAGCGGCCGTCGGCCCAGCATCCACATGTGCCCGCCGTCGACCTGCAGCTCGCGGTACCGCGCGCCAAGGAGCGACGCGGCCTGACGGCAGTGGGCGACGGACACGAGCGTGTCGGTGACGCAGCCGATGACGGTCGCATCGATCTCGGCGTCGCGTACCGCCGCCATCTCCAACGAGAGATCGGAGCCGCGGACCGACCGCGCCAGGCTGAAGGCCCGTCGCGGCGCCCGAAGCGCGCTGCGGACGGCGGCCGCCGCCTCACCGCGCGGATAGACGCCGCGGGCCGTCTGGCCGGCGAAGTCGGCCAGGCTCCTCGTCATCGGCTTGACGAGCGGCAGCCCGGCGGGCGAGATCAGCACGAGCCCCTCGACGAGCCCAGGCCTGGAGGCTGCCGCGATCGCGAGGGCGGCGCCCATGGAATGCCCCGCGAGCACGAACCGTCCCTTCCGCCCTTCCAGCTCGCGAATGAGCGAGCGTGCGCAGACGGCGAACGAGCCGCCGCTCCCCCGGAAATCGAGGGGCTCGACGACGGTCCAGCCGCTCGGAAGCGCCGGGCCGTACAGCGTCCCCCGGGCACCCCAGCCGGGGATGAAGAGCCGCTCGACGTCCGAGGCCATCGAGCGAGGGTGCCAGACGGAAGGTCAGCTACGCAACCTCTGCGCTCGCAGAGACGAGTGATTCGCGGGTCGTCGCGAAGGCATAGGCGTCGCGCAGCTCGTTGAGCGAGCGCTCCCAGCTGCGCTCCAGCGCGAGCGCGCGGGCCCGGCGGCCGTACCGCTCGCGGAGCGTCGGCGCCGACGCCAGAGCGGCAAGCGCACCGGCGAAGGCGGTGGGGTCGTCGGCCGGGACGAGCAGGCCGCTCTTGCCGTGCAGGACCAGCTCGGGCGCCCCTCCGACCGCTGCTGCGACGACGGGAACACCGCTCGCACCCGCCTCGAGCAGGACCTGCCCGAAGGTGTCGGTCGTGCTCGGGAAGCAGAAGACGTCGGCGCTCGCGTAGAGCCGGGCGAGCTCCTCGCCGTGCACCTCTCCGAGGAAGCGAACGTGGGCGGGCGCGCGCTCCTCGAGCCGCGCACGGGCGGGGCCGTCACCAGCGATCACGAGCCGGATGCCGCCGTGGTCGACGTCGAGCTGCACGAACGCGTCGAGCAGCACGTCGAGGCGCTTCTCGTCCGACAGGCGGCCGACCGAGAGGAGCAGCGTCTCGCCGCCGTCGAGCAGCTCGGCGCGGAGCTCGTCGGCGCGCCGCTCGGGCGCGAAGCGCACCGTGTCGACGCCGCGTCCCCAGATCCCGACCGTGCCGCCGACCCGGCGCATCCGCAGCTGCTCCGCGACCGCATGGGTCGGGGCGAGGACGCGGCCGCACTGGCGGTAGAACCAGTCGACGTAGACCGAGAAGGCGTCGGCGATGACCGCGTCGCGGGTCAGATGCAGCGCGTACGGTCCGAGCTCGGTGTGGTACGATCCGAGCAGCGGCAGCCCGAGAAGCCGCGCGGCCACGACCCCGCAGAGCCCGATCGGCCCAGGCGTCGCGACGTGGATCAGATCGGGGTTCTCGGCCTCGACCCGGGCCAGGACCTTCGTCAGGAGCGGGAAGTTGAGCGAGATCTTCTCGTAGGCCGGAAGCGGCAGCGACCAGTCGGCCTCGAGCACGAGCCGGCCCGGGCCGGCCTCGGCGTTCGGGTCGGCCGTGACGACCGAGAGCTCGAGCCCGTCGCGCGCAGCGTTCTCGGCAAGGCGGCGCATCGTGCCGGCGACGCCGTTCGTCTCGGTGAAGGTGTCGGTGAAGACGAGCGCGCGCGGCGGGCGTGTGCGCACGGTCGGCCCGAAGAACGCCGTCTCGATCTCCTCGACGTCGGAGCGCGTGTCGACGTGGTGGCGCATCGAGGCCAGGTAGGGCAACTCGACGGCGCCGGCGAGGAGCAGGAGGCTCAGCCGGTTGCCCATCGTCGGCAGGGCGTCGAGCCCGATGCCGCCCGATCGGGCCCGGTCGCCGAGCAGATGGAGCGTCGTCGTGGCGGCGGTCGTGATCTCGTCGTGGCGCGTCGCGATGTCGCCCGAGCCGTCGAAGAGCGGCGCGACGGCCTCGTCGAACGGCGCCGGGAGGCTCCGGCCCGAGCGGCGGTAGGCGTTCAGCGCGAGGGCGCCGACGGCGTGGGCGAGCTTGACGGTCGAGCCGTGCTCGCCATGGGGCGTGCCGCCCCCGCTCGTCACCGCCGCGAGGTACTCCTCGACCGTCGCGCCGGGTGCCTCGGTCCAGGTCGTCGCGATGTCGAGCGCGCCATGGTCGTCCGAGCCGGCGGTCAGCCCGATCGAGCCGCCGTGGAGCGGCGCGAGGTCGTGGCTGTCGGCGAGCTTCTCGAGGAGCTCCGGGGTGACGAGCGCGGCGAGACGGCAGGCGAGCTCGTTCGAGCTCTGCGGCCGGGCGCCGTTACGGCCCTCCCAGGTGCCGAAGAGGAGCATCAGCCGCTCGACGTGCGAGCGCGTGAGCTCGGCGCCCATCCGGTAGAGGGGATGGGCGAGGGCGTGCGCGAGGCCGCGCTCGTTGAGGAATGCGGCGAGCTCGTAGACCGAGGGGCGCAGCGGCTGGAGGTCGCGGTGATCCTCCTCGGTCAGGTTCCAGACGAGGACGTGCAACGGGATGTCGTCGCCGGGGAAGGAGGTCGTGACCTCGACGGAGAGGAATGTCCCGGGCCGCTCGGCGATCCGGAGCGCGCCGTCGAGGGTGTTGTGGTCGCTGATCGTGACGAAGCGCATCCCGCGCGCAAGGCACGTCTCGTAGACGCGGGCGGGCTCCGTGTACGACTCTCCGAGCCGGGCGCGGCGCAGCGCGTAATTGCCGCTGTCGGTCGAATGGATCGAGTGGACGTGGAGGTCGCAGCGGGCCACTCCCTCGCTTGTACGGGCTCCCACGGACGGCGGCACCCCTTTTCGGCCGATCGTCACCGAACCGCCACCGCGCGGTCGCGAAACCGTCACCTCAGCAGGGAAAAAACGGAAAGGGGGTGGTTCGGAAGCGACGTAGCGCCTGCGGCACACCAGTCGCCTCCGAACCACGGGGGTGAGGGCTCACTCTTGGGGAGAGTCGTGCTCGAGCCCCGCGCGGGCTGGGGGTACAGCCCGTATCGAGCATTGTCCCGCGCTGGCAGCAGCCGAGCCATCCCCCGATCGCATAGACAGGTCCGCCCATTCGGCGTATGGCTCTACGTCAAATAGCGCATCGCTCCTACAGGTTGCAGGGGAGCGATGGTGGCGGGGGACTGGTCCCGACCGGCGCGCCAAATCGTGGTGTCTAACATTCGGACCATGAGCCACGTCCGCCCCTCTGCCTCCTTCAGCGCCACGCTGCGCGTCCACCTGGACGACGGCCCCGCGACCTTCGCCGAGCTGGCCCGTGCGATCGGCGACGCCGGCGGCAACCTCGGCGCGATCGACCTCGTGCGCGTGGAGGACGGGAAGAAGGTCCGCGACGTCACGGTCGACGCCTCGAGCGCCGAGCACATGGAGCAGATCGTGAGCGACGTGCGCGCCGTGGCCGGTCTCGAGGTCGAGCACGTCTCCGACCGCACCTTCCTGCTCCACCTCGGCGGCAAGATCGAGATGACGTCCAAGTCGCCGCTGAAGACCCGCGACGATCTCTCGATGGCCTATACCCCCGGCGTGGCGCGGGTCTGCACCGCGATCGCCGAGGATCCGAGCAAGGTCTGGAACCTGACGATCAAGCAGAACACCGTCGCGGTCGTCACCGACGGCACCGCCGTGCTCGGGCTCGGCGACATCGGCCCCGAGGCCGCGATGCCGGTGATGGAGGGCAAGGCGATGCTGTTCAAGGAGTTCGCCGGCGTCGACGCGTGGCCGATCGCCCTCGCGACCAAGGATCCGGACGAGATCGTCGCGATCGTCGCTGCCCTCGCACCGGGCTTCGGCGGCATCAACCTCGAGGACATCTCGGCGCCGCGGTGCTTCGAGATCGAGCAGCGACTGAACGCCCTCCTCGACATCCCCGTCTTCCACGACGACCAGCACGGCACCGCGATCGTCGTTGCCGCCGCGTTCCTGAACGCGCTCAAGGTCGTCGGCAAGAAGATCGAAGACGTGCGCGTCGTCCTCACGGGCGTTGGCGCCGCCGGCACCGCGACGACGGACATGCTCCTCGCCGCGGGCGTGCGCGACATCATCGGCTGCGATATCGACGGCG
Source organism: uncultured Actinomycetes bacterium (assembly GCA_903930195.1). Lineage (GTDB taxonomy): Bacteria > Actinomycetota > Thermoleophilia > Gaiellales > Gaiellaceae > PALSA-600. The sequence goes on from CAIYXH010000052.1 coordinate 9,989, forward strand.
CGCTCTACGCCGGCATGCCGGGCCTGGACGATGCGAAGGCGGCGTACGCCGCCCGCACGAACCCCACCGGCTTCTCCGGCACCTCGAACGAGGCGCTCGCCGGCGCCGACGTCTACATCGGCCTCTCCGGCCCGCGCGCCGTCAGCAGGGACGCCGTCGCCTCGATGGCCGACGACGCCATCGTCTTCGCGATGTCGAACCCGGTGCCCGAGGTGATGCCCGAGGAGATCGAGGGCCTCGTCGCCGTCGTCGCCACCGGCCGCTCCGACTACCCGAACCAGATCAACAACGTCCTGGCCTTCCCCGGCATCTTCCGCGGCGCGCTCGACGTCCGCGCGACCGGAGTGAACGAGGAGATGAAGCTCGCGGCCGCCCAGGCAATCGCCGCGGTCGTCCAGCCGGACGAGCTCAGCGCCGAGTACGTGATCCCCAGCGTCTTCAACCGCGACGTCGTCGCGACCGTTGCGGCCGCAGTCGCGGCTGCCGCCGAGGCGACGGGCGTCGCCCGGCGCCGCGCGGCCATCCAGGTCTGAGCAGGTCGAGGGCCGG
>CAIYXH010000053.1 GCA_903930195.1 uncultured Actinomycetes bacterium
GTCGCCTCCGTCTCCTGCATCTACGGCCTCGGCTCGCCGACGGAGTACGAGCAGAAGATCGTCCACCTGACCGTCGGGGAGCAGCAGGACCGCGACCTCGTCCTGCGCAAGCTGATCGACATCCAGTACGCGCGCAACGACGCCGTCCTCGGGCGCGGGCGGTTCCGCGTCCGCGGCGACGTGCTCGAGATCCAGCCCGCGCACAGTGAGACCGCCTACCGCGTCTCGTTCTTCGGCGACGAGGTGGAGGCAATCACGCACTTCGATCCGCTCACCGGTGAGGTGCTCTCGCGGCTCGAGACGATCACCGTCTTCCCGGCGACGCAGTACGTCACCTCGAAGCCGACCGTGGAGCGCGCCTCCGGCGAGATCCAGCACGAGCTCGCCGAGCAGGTGAAGCTGTTCGAGAGCGACGGCCGGCTGCTCGAGGCGCACCGGATCCGCCAGCGCACCGAGTACGACCTCGAGATGATGCGCGAGCTCGGGTTCTGCAACGGGATCGAGAACTACTCGCGGATCCTCGACGGCCGTCCCGCCGGCTCGGCGCCGCACACGCTGCTCGACTACTTCCCGTCCGACTTCATCACCTTCGTCGACGAGTCGCACCAGACCATCCCGCAGATCGGCGGTATGTACGAGGGCGACCGCTCGCGCAAGCAGACCCTCGTGGATTTCGGCTTCCGGCTCCCGTCGGCGCTCGACAACCGGCCGCTCCGCTTCGACGAGTTCCTGGAGAAGGTGGGGCAGATGGTGCTCGTCTCGGCGACCCCGGGCGCCTGGGAGCTCCGCTCCTCGACGCGCATCGCCGAGCAGCTGATCCGGCCGACGGGCATCGTCGATCCCGAGATCGAGCTGCGGCCGACGAAGCACCAGATCGACGACCTGCTCGAGGAGGTGCGCAAGCGCGAGGAACGCGGCGAGCGCGTCCTCGTCACCACGCTCACCAAGAAGATGTCCGAGGATCTCACCGACTACCTGCTCGAGGCCGGCGTCAAGGCGCGCTTCCTGCACTCGGAGATCGACACCTTCGAGCGGATCCAGATCATCCGCGACCTGCGGCTCGGCGAGTACGACGTGCTCGTCGGCGTCAACCTGCTCCGCGAAGGACTCGACCTCCCCGAGGTCTCCCTCGTCGCGATCCTCGACGCCGACAAGGAAGGTTTCCTGCGCGGCCAGACCGCGCTGATCCAGACCATCGGCCGCGCCGCCCGGAACGAGAACGGGCGCGTGATCATGTACGCCGACAAGTTCACCGAGGCGATCAAGGTCGCGACCGAGGAGACGGCGCGCCGCCGCGAGAAGCAGCTCGCCTACAACGTCGAGCACAACATCACGCCGACGACGATCAAGAAGGGCGTCTCCGACATCGCCGAGTTCCTGATGCTCGACGCGCCGAACGTCCCGCGCCGCACCCGCCGCGGGCAAAAGGTCGAGGGGATGGATCAGGCCGAGCTCGAGCGCCTGCTCGTCACCCTCGAAGAGGAGATGGCGACCGCCGCCGAGGAGTTGCGCTTCGAGTACGCCGCCAAGCTCCGCGACGAGATCAAGGACCTCCGCCGCGAGCTCGCCGGGCTCGAAGGCGCCGCCGCGTAACCGCAGGAGAACCGTGACCGCACGCGAAAGGATGGACACATGCTCTGGTTCCTGATCA
>CAIYXH010000054.1 GCA_903930195.1 uncultured Actinomycetes bacterium
CGTCTGCCGCTGCTCCTTCGTGAGCGCGTACCAGGGGCGGATCTTCACGAACGGATAGACGACGAGGTACGGCGAGTTCTTCGGGATCATCCGCCGGGCGCGCCGGGCGAGCGTGTACTGCGACGCCTTCGTCGTGCCGAGGTACGAGTACGGCGTCTCGAGCCAGCCCGCGAGCGGCGTCGCGTTCAGCGCCGCGCCGAGCTCGCCGAGATCCTCGTAGCGCTGCGTGATCTTCCAGAGGAAGAAGTCGCAGTCCGGGCGGACGCCGGTCGTCGAGTAGGCGCCGAGGTAGTCGTAGCGCGAGGCGAACTCGTCGATCGTCTCGGCGAACGCCTCCTTCATCTCCGCCCGCTCGTCGGCGGGGAGCCGGCGCCACTCGGGCTGCGCCTTGAAGAAGGTGTAGGCCACGTACTGGCCCTTGAACTCGGCTTGCGCTTGCTCGCTCACGGCCCACACTCTACCCCGGCGGTACCCTGAACCGGTGACGACCGACGGGGTGAAGGCGCAGCTCGCGCGCGTGCCCACGAGCCCCGGCGTCTACCTCTTTCGGGATGCGGACGACGAGGTGCTCTACGTCGGCAAGGCGAAGTCGCTGCGGTTGCGCGTCCGCCAGTACTTCGCGAAGAGCCGCAGCGACACGCGCATGGGTATCGACCAGCTCGTCGCGCGCGTCGAGCGGATCGAGACGATCGTGACCGGCAGCGAGGTCGAGGCGCTCCACCTCGAGCAGAACCTCGTCAAGCGCCACCGCCCGCCGTTCAACGTGCGGCTGCGGGACGACAAGTCGTTCCCGTACATCGCCGTGACCGTCGCGGACGAGTACCCACGGGTCATGTTCACGCGCGAGCGGCACCGTCGCGGCGTGCAGTACTTCGGGCCGTACGCGAACGCGAAGAAGGTGCGGGAGACGCTCGACGTGCTCAACCGCGCCTTCCGCTACCGGCCCTGTGAGGGGCCGCAGCCCGGCCGGCACAGCGGGATCCCGTGCCTCGACCTGCACATCGAGCGCTGTTATGCGCCCTGCGTCGGCGCGATCTCGAAGGAGGAGTACGGCGCGATCATCGAGGGGGTGATCGAGTTCCTCTCGGGCGACGACCGGCCGATCCGGCGCCAGCTCGAGACGCGGATGCGCGAGGCCGCTGCCGAGGAGCGCTTCGAGGACGCCGCGCGCTACCGCAACCGGCTCCAGGCGATCGCCGGGCTCGCCGAGCGCCAGGCGGTCGAGCGGGCCTCGATCGGGACGATCGACGCGATCGGCGTCGCCACCGGCCCCGACCGGGCGACCGTGCAGATCTTCCCGCTCCGCGAGGGCCGGATGATCGACCGCTACGCCTTCCATCTCGAGAACGCGGCCGGCGAGGACGCGACCGAGGTGCTCGAGCAGTTCTGCCTCGAGTACTACGGCGCGGCCACGTCGATCCCGCCGCAGATCCTCGTCCCCCGTGGGCTCGGGGACCTCTCGACGCTCGAGGCGTTCCTCAGCGAGCTGCGCGGGTCGCGCGTCGAGGTGCGGGCGCCGGAGCGCGGCGAGAAGCGCCGGCTGCAGGAGCTCGCGCAGAAGAACGCGCTGCTGGCACTCGACTCCGACACGTTCGTGGCCGAGCACAAGCGGCTGCGGCGGGTCGAGGCGCTCGAGGAGCTCCGCGAGGTGCTCAACCTCGAGTCGCTCCCGATCCGGATCGAGTGCTACGACATCTCGAACACGCAGGGGCGCGAGATCGTCGGCTCGATGGTCGTCGTCGAGGACGGCGTCGCGAAGAAGGCGCACTACCGCAAGTTCGCGATCAAGACCCTCGAGGGCCAGGACGACTTCGCCGCGATGGCCGAGGTGATCGGTCGCCGCTTCGACCGGCTCACCGCAAGCGTCGGCTCCGACGAATACGACGCGTCGTTCGCCGCCATGCCGAACCTGGTCGTGATCGACGGCGGCAAGGGGC
>CAIYXH010000055.1 GCA_903930195.1 uncultured Actinomycetes bacterium
CGCCCGCCGTCACGACGAACACCGCGACCGGCGTCAGCTCCTCGGGCGCGACCCTCAACGGGACGGTGGACCCGAACGGGCTCTCGACGAGCTGGAGCTTCCAGTACGGCACGACGACGAGCTACGGCTCGAGCACCGCGGCGCACGACGCGGGCTCGGGGACGAGCCCGGTGTCGGCCTCGGCCGGGATCACGAGCCTGCAGCCGGGCACGACCTACCACTTCCGCCTTGTCGCGACGAGCAGCGCCGGGACGACGAACGGCGACGACCAGACGTTCGTCGCCGCTGCGCTCCCCGGCGCGTCGACCGGAGCGGCGAGCTCGGTCACGAGCATCGAAGCCAAGCTCTCGGCGAGCATCACGCCGGCCTCGCAGGCGACGACCTGGTACTTCGACTACGGCACCTCGGCGAGCTACGGCACCCAGACGGTGAAGAAGAGCGCGGGCGCCGGCGCGAAGGCGGTCGGCGAGTCGATCACGATCGGCGGCCTCGCCGCCGGGACGACCTACCACTACCGTGCCGTCGCAACGAACGCGTCCGGCACGTCGGTCGGGAACGACGCCACGTTCACGACAGCGGTCGTCACGCCCGTCGTCAAGACCACGGCCGCGCGGAGCATCACCTCGACGACGGCGACGCTTGCCGGCAACGTCAACCCGCAGGGCCGCGCGACCACCTGGTACCTCGAGTACGGCCTCACGACCGCGTACGGGTCGAAGACGGCCGCGAAGAGCGCCGGCTCCGGCAGCAAGGCGCTCCAGGAGACGGTTGCGCTGACGACGCTGAAGCCCGCGACGACGTACCACTACCGCATCGTCGCCTCGAACAGCGCGGGGACGTCGGTCGGCGGGGACGTGGCCTTCACGACGGTCTCGGCCTCGTCGCTCGCTGCCGCGACGACCCAGGTCGTCTACGGGCAGTTCGTCACGCTGAACGGCCGCGTCGCGAACGGCAAGGTCGGGGTGAAGGTCACCGTGCGGGGCGAGCCGTTCGGCTCGCTCGCGTTCACGGCGGTCGGCGCGACGACCTCGGGCACGGGCGGTCTCTGGACGCTTGCGGTAACCCCGCGCGTCACGACGGCGTACGAGGCGACGACGACCTCCGGCGCGAGCGCCCCCCTGACCGTCGGCGTCCGCCCGGCGGTCTCGATGGTCGTCACCAAGACCACGATCTCCACGCGCGTGACGGCGCCGAAATCGTTCGCGCGGAAGACCGTCCAGCTCCAGCGCCAGACCTCCACCGGGGGCTGGGTGACGGTCAAGCGGGCCCGGCTCACGTCCCACTCGACCGCCATCTTCAGCGCCTCCGTCCTGCCCGTCGGCTCGACGACCGTGAGGATCGCGATGAGCGTCAACCAGGCGGGCGCCGGCTACCTCGGCGGGTTCAGCACCCCCGTCACGGTCACACGCTGAGCTGACCGCATGGGCCTGAGCTCGAACCAGCCGATCACCGCCACGATCGCGGCGACCACGGCGACTGCCGCTCCGAACCAGGCGACCGCACTGTCGAGGCCGATGTGCACCGCGGCGACGCCGGCGCCGATCGCGGGGATCGCGGGGATCGAGATCGCGGCGTAGGCGGCGACGAAGAACGCCGCCATCACGCTCGCACGCTCGGCCGGCGGGATCACGGTCGCGAGCGCCCGCAGCGCGCCCATGAACGCGCCGCCGAAGCCGACACCACCGAAGACGGTGCCGATCGCGAAGCCGAGCCTCGAGCCGTCGGAGACGGTGATGGCCGTGATCGTGCTGCCGAGCGCGAGCGAGAGCGCCCCACCGACGAGCACCGTGCGCGTCGGAAGGCCGCGCATCAGCCACTGGCCGAGCGCCGCGAACGCGCAGAACGCGAAGACGAAGAGCCCGCCGGCCGCGTGGTTCTGCGTCGAGAAGAGCCCGTCGACGACACCTGGCCCGAGCGAGAGGTAGAGGCCTCCCACCGACCACGAAGCGAGGACACCGAGCGCGGAGAGCCCGAACGTGCGGGCGAGCGGCTTCGGCACCCGCGGGATGCGCGGCGTGAGCGAGAAGCTCCGGCCCTCCGTCTCGACCGTCTCGGGCAGGCGCCAGGCCGCAACCGCGGCAACGGCTGCGAGCACGCCGATGACGACGAACGGCGTGACCTCGCGGTAGGGCGCGTACTGCACGAGCAAACCCGAGACGAACGCGCCGATCCCGATCCCGCTCACACTGGCGATACCGTTGACGAGACCTGCGTGCGAGCCGTCACGGCGCGGGTGATGGTCGATCAGCGCTGCGCCGGCGGCGCCGAGCAGCAGACCCGTCGCGAGCCCCTGGAGCGTGCGCGCCGCATAGAGCCAGTCGAGCCCGCCGGCGACCGTGAAGATCGCCTCCGCGCCGACCAGGCCCACGAGCGCGGTCGCCATCACCGGGCGACGGCCGATCAGATCGGAGAGGCCGCCCGTGAGGAGCAGCGCGACGAGAACGGCGATCGCGTACGCCGCGTAGACCTCGGTCGGCGAGAAGTGCCACTGGGCCGCGTAGATCGCGTAGAGCGGCGTCGACGACGCCATCAGCGCGAGCAGGATGAAGCTGGCAACGGTCGCGAAGAGCCGCCAGTCCGAGGATGTCCGTTCCTGAGCCATGATCTGAGCCTTTCCGTTCGCTCGATATCTCCAAAGTTGTGGAGTTATGGCAATCTAACGACGGAGATGCCCCGCGTAATCCATCACCCGAGCACCGGCGACATCGACCTGGCGAACGTCCTCCGCACCATCGGCGATCCGGTGCGCCTGGACATCGTTCGCCTCCTCTCCCGCAAGGGCGAGCAGAACTGCGCCGCGGTGCAGGACGCACTCGGCCTGCCGGTCTCGACGTGCTCCTACCACCTGCGCCTGCTGCGCGAAGCCGGCGTCACGCGGACGCGCACGGAGGGCACCGAACGCCACATGTCGCTCCGCCGTGACGATCTCGAGGAGCGCTTCCCGGGACTCCTCGGCTCCCTCGAGTCGACGCCGACACGGCGGTAGCCATCAGGGACCGACCTCCCGGTCTGTCCCGATCGAGCGCCAGGGCCGCAGCGTCGCAGTCGGGACAAGCCCCTGCGGGGACAGTCCCTACGCGATGCGCAACGGGGGCAGGTCGTCTGTCGGCGTTCGTTCCAGGAAGCCTGCGTCCCGCAGTCGTGTGCGTACGGGAACGAATCCTTCACAGCCGCAACCAAGCTTCACGCCGGTACTGAAGTCGCTGAAGACGTGGCCGCAGGCCTTGACGCCCGTGCCGAACACGCCCCGATGCGTCCCACGCGGATGACCGCACGCGTCGCAGAGCGGCGATCCCGCGCAGGCGGGACAAGCACGTTCTCCCTCTTCGAGCACGAGCACCCTTCCCTCAGCCGATCCGCAGTAGCGACAGCGTTCCCACATATCGGGTCTATCGACTCGAGCGGGACCGAGCTGAAGCCCTGTCCCTGTGTCGTACGCTGCCGCGCATGAAGGAAAATCGCTCGATTCCCGCGGCGACCGTCATCCCCGTGCTGACCTATCCCGACGTACGCGCGGCAGTCGCGTGGCTCGCCGACGCGTTCGGGTTCGTCGAGCGGGTGCGGATCGGCGAGGGACACCGGGCGCAGCTTGCCGTCGGTGACGGCGCTGTCATCGTCGCGGACACCGCCAACGAGCGGATCCCGCCGTCGGGCGCGGGCATCACGCACGCGGTCATGGTGCGCATCGACGACGTCGACGCGCACTGCGCGCTGGCGCGCGGGCACGGCGCGACGATCGTGATGGAGCCGACCGACTTCCCCTACGGCGAGCGGCAGTACGCAGCCGAGGATCCCTTCGGGCATCGCTGGACGTTCTCCGAGACCCTCGAGGACGTCCATCCCTCCGCCTGGGGCGGCGAGCTTCTGCCCTAGGTCGCGTTCCGCTCGAGCATCTTCGGGCTCGGATCGGTGAAGCCGAGCCTGCGATAGAGGCCGTGGGCATCGCTCGTGTGCAGGAACCAGCGGTCGTCGGCGTACGGACCGTGGTCGATCATCTCCACGACGAGCTCCACCCCGAGCTTGCGGCCGCGGTAACGCGGCAGAACGTAGACGTCTGCCAGGTAGAAGAGATTCGGCGAGCAGCGGACGGCGCGGCAGAAGCCGACCTGCGCCTCGCCGTCGTAGAGGCCGACGACCCGTGCGGCCTCGCGCACCATCAGCTCCATCGTCTCGTACGGTCGCCCGAGCGCCCAGTACGACTCCTCCGAGATGAACTGATGCACCGCGGCGACGTCGATCCGCGCCGGATCGTCGTCGAGCTCCAGGCCGCTCGGAAGCGCGCGCTTCACGCGGAGAGCGTCCGGAGCCGGAAGCCGCCGTGCTCCTCGTAGGAGGTCGTGACGACGGCCAGGGCCTCGCGGCGCGCGCGGTCGGAGATCGGCGCCGCCCACGCGTCGGCGAGCGGTGTCGAAAGCAGCGCCTCGATCCCGGCGAGGCCGTC
>CAIYXH010000056.1 GCA_903930195.1 uncultured Actinomycetes bacterium
CGTGGTCGGCGGGCTGCTCGGCTCGAGCCTGATCGGGATCTTCGCGAAGACGGGGCCGCACATCCTTGGTCTGAACATCGTCTCTGCCCTCGGCTTCGGCCTCTCCGGCGTGCTCGGCGTCTGGCTGCTCTGGGGCGTCGTGCGCTCCGGGCGTCTCTGACAGGCACGTCACCGCGGCTCGCGGCCCCGCGCGACGGGTGGGGAACGCTGTTCACACATGCGCGACAAAGGACATCTGGCGCCCGCCGGAGTCGGCGGCTACGGTCGCCTCCATGTTCGCCACCGTGCTCCTCGACGACTCCGAGCCTGCCCGCCACGGCGTGATCGAGCGCGAGCTGCGCCAGCACGGCTTCGAGCTTGCAGTGCCCGGCCGGAGGCCCGACGTGGTCGTCGCCGGTGACCGAATCGCGGCCGAGCGCTGGCGCGGCGAGGCCCCGGTCATCCTCCTCGGCGGCCGCGGCACGCCGAACGGCGAGCGGGTCGCGGCGTACCGGATCGGCTGCTCGGAGTACGTCCCGGAGCCGTTCGACCACCGCGTGCTCCTCGAACGCATCCGCGTCGTCCTCGGCCGTGCCCGCCCCGAGTCCGACGCGCGGCTCGTCGCAGGGCCGCTCGAGATCGACCTCCGCACCCGGCTCGCGCTCGTCCACGGCGTGCCGCTGCGGCTCGCGCAGATGGAGTTCGCGCTGCTCGCGCACCTCGCCGCCGATCCGGAGCGCGTGTTCAGCCGCACGGAGCTCCTCCGCGACGTCTGGGACTACCGCTCCGCCGTGCGCACGCGCACCCTCGACGCGCACATCTGCCGCCTGCGGCGCAAGCTGCGCGAGGCCGGCGCGGGGGAGTCGCTGATCGAGAACCACTGGGGCTTCGGCTACCGGCTCCTGGCAGCGTTCGGCTGACGGAGAACCGGCACCTCAGGGACTGTCCCCGGCGAAGCCGGGCCTGTCCCGACTGAAGCGGTTGGGTCGGAGCGACCTGGTGGGGCAAACCTCAGGCCAGGCCGCTACGGGAGGACAGTCCCTGAATCAGCGGTCAGCTTCGAGCGACCCCTCGAGCGCAAGCAGGTGCCGCTTCACGTCGAGGCCCCCGGCATATCCCGTGAGCGCCCCGTTCGCGCCGACGATGCGGTGGCACGGGAGGACGATCGGGATCGGGTTGCGGTTCATCACCGTGCCGACGGCCCTCGCGGCCTTCGGGCGGCCGACCTTCGCGGCGAGATGGCCGTAGGTGTCGAGTTGCCCGTAGGGCACCTGTGCGAGCTCGCCGAGCACCGCCTCGTAGAACGGGGCGACGCGCAGGTCGAGCGGCAGGTCGAAATCGCGGCGGCGGCCGTCGAAGTACTCGTCGAGCTCGCGGCGCACGTCGTCGAGCGGCAGTCGGAGCACGCGGGCGCCGAAGCGTTCGGCGAGCTTCCGATCCTGGTCGTCGACGGTGTACGAGATCCGGCAGAGGCCCTTCGGGGTTGCGGCCAGGAAGAGCTCGCCGACGGGGGAGTCGATCACGTCGTAGCGGACGTCGACGATCCCCTCTCGGACGGCAGCTGCCCGGAAGCGGGCGTCGAGCTCGGCGAGGGCGGTCTCGGTCATGTGAGCTCCTTTCTCAGCCGGCGCACGCCGGAGGACGCGGCCGCACGGGCGGCGTCCTCCGACGAGCCGAGGGCGGTGGCGATGTCGGCGTAGGCGAGGTCGTAGCCGTACCGCAGCACGACCGCGGCTCGCTCGGTGGGTGGGAGGGAATCGGTCAGATGTTCCAGCTCGAGGTAGGCGTCGCGCGACGGATCGGGCCCACCGAGCTCGAGCTCGTCCAACGCGCCGAGCTCGACGCGCCCGCTCGCGCGCAACTCGTCCATCGCGACGTTCGTCGCGACACGGAAGACCCAGGCACGCAGGTGCTGCCCGTGCTCGAGCCGGTCGTAGGAGCGCAACGCGCGCAGGAACGTCTCCTGCCAGGCGTCCTCGGCCCGCGCGCCGACGAGCCGCCGGAGATAGGCCAGCACCTCCTGGGCGTGGTCGCGGTAGAAACGCTCGAACGGGGGGATCGCCACACGCGCCATCATTCCGTCCAAACGGGCTAGCGTGCTCCTTTGTGAGATGCGCCGTCGTCGGCCACGTCGAGTGGGTCGAGTTCGCCGAGGTCGAGGCCGTCCCCAAGCCCGGTCTGATCGCGAACGCGACCGACTTCTGGGAAGAGGCCGCGGGTGGCGGGGCTGTCTCTGCGCGGCAGATCGCGCTGCTCGCCGGCGGCTGCGATTTCTTCACCGCGCTCGGCGATGACGCACTCGGCCATCGGGCGGTCGACCGGCTCACGGAGCTCGGCGTCACGGCGCACGTGCA
>CAIYXH010000057.1 GCA_903930195.1 uncultured Actinomycetes bacterium
TCGATGCCGTGCAGCACCTCGGCGCCCTTGCCGTAGGAGAAGTGGACGTCGCGGAACTCGACGTGCCCCTGGATCGGCGGCAGCTCGAGCTCGCCCTCGACGACGTCCGGCTCCTCGGCCAGCACCTCCATGATCTTGTCCAGCGCGGCCACGGCCTGCAGGAACGTGCTGTAGAGCTGCGAGAGGTTCTGCACCGGCTCGAAGAAGTTCGTCAGATAGCCGAGAAACGCCGTCAGGACGCCGATCGTCGTGTGGCCCTCGAAGACGAGGTAGCCGCCGTAGCCGAGGACGATGGCGGTCGCGAGCGACGAGAGCAGGTCGACGAACGGGAAGTACAGGGCGTTCTGGATCACCGTCTCGTGGTTCTTCTTGCGGTAGTCCTCGCCGACCTGGCGGAAGTGCTCGCGCGCCGCGTGCTCGCGGCGGAACGCCTGCAGCACGCGCATCCCGGCGATGTCCTCGGCGAGCGTCGCCGTCACGAGCCCGAGCCGCTCGCGGACGCCGCGGTAGGAGCGGCTCGAGCGCTTGCGGAAGATGGTCGTACCCCAGCCGAGGAGCGGGATCACGACCATCGTCGCGAGCGCGAGCCGCCAGTCGAGCCAGAAGAGGATCGCCGCCGAGCCGACCAGCGTCAGCGTGTTCTGGATCACCGAGGTGAAGCCGTCGGTGACGAGCTCGTCGAGTGCCTCGACGTCGTTCGTCAGCCGGCTGATCAGCACGCCGGCGCGGTTGCGCTCGTAGAAGCCGAGCGGCAGTCGCTGCAGGTGGCGGAAGAGGTGGTTGCGGAGGTCGGCGAGCATCCGCTCGCCCGTCCAGCTCGTGAAGTACGTCTGCGCCGCCGAGCTCCCGAGCCCGAGCACGCTTGCGGCGATGAAGCCGCCGACAAGCCAACCGAGCTCGTTCGTGTGCCCGCCGTGCACCTGGTCGACGGCGCGGCCGAGCAGGTACGGCGGGGCGAGCGCGACGGCCGTCGCCGCGAGGAGCGACCCGGCCGCGGTGAGCGTGCGGGCCCGGTAGGGCCAGGCCAGGCGATAGAGGGCCGTCAGCCGGCGCTTCGTCGCGGCCCACGACCAGTCGTCGACGACCGCGTTCTTCTGCGAGACGAGCGTGCTGCCGGGCTGCCAGACCTGCATCAGGCGACCTCCGCCGGTTCCACGCCGCCCTCGAGCCGGCCGTGCTCGTAGATCTCGCGGTAGACGCCGCTCACCGGCAGCACCTCGTCGTGCGTGCCGCGCGCCACGATCTTCCCGTGCTCGAGCACGACGATCTCGTCGGCGAGGGAGATGGTGGAGAGGCGGTGGGCGATGATCAGCGTCGTCCGGCCGCGCATCGCCTCGCGCAGGCCGAGTCGGATGCGGGCCTCGGTCGTTGCGTCGACCGACGCCGTCGCGTCGTCGAGGATCAGGATCCGCGGATCGACGACGAGTGCGCGGGCGATCGCGAGTCGCTGCCGCTGGCCGCCCGAGAGAGTGATCCCGCGCTCGCCGATGACCGTGTCGTAGCCCTCGGGGAGCGCCTCGACGAAGTCCGCGGCCTGCGCGAGCCGCGCGGCCTGCCGGATCTCGTCCTCGGTTGCCTCGGTGCGGCCGAAGGCGATGTTCTCGCGGACGGTCGCCGAGAAGAGGAACGGATCCTGGGCGATCACGCCGATCGCGCTGCGCAGCGAGTCGAGGGTCAGCTCGCGGACGTCGTTTCCGTCGACCGTGACCCGGCCCGCGTCGACGTCGTAGAAGCGGGGGATCAGCGAGGTGAGCGTCGTCTTGCCGGAGCCCGTGTGCCCGATCAGCGCGACCGTGCGCCCGGCCGGGATCTCGAGGTCGATCGCCTCGAGCACCGGACGGTCGGGCCGGTAGCCGAACGTCACGCCCTCGAACGTCATGGCGCCCGGGCCTTCCGGGAGCTCCCGCGCCGTGGGCAGGTTGGTGATGCCCTCGGGCTCGTCGATCACGGCAAAGATCCGCTCGCCTGACGCCGTCGCCCTCTGGCCCTCGCCGACCCACATGCCGATCATCCGCAGCGGGAAGACGAGCAGCGCGAGGTAGAGGTTGAAGCGCACGAAGGCGTCGAGTGAGAGCGAGCCGTGCGCGACCATCCGGCCGCCGACGAGGATCACGATCGCCTGCCCGATGTACGGCAGGAAGGCGAGCAGCGGCACGTAGAGCGCGCGCTGCCGGTTTGCACGCAGCGTCTGCTGGAAGAGGATCTCGGTGCGTGCCTCGAACCGGTTCTGCTCGGCCTGCTCCTGCGCGAACGACTTGACGACGTGCACGCCGACGACGTTCTCCTCGGCGACGGTCGCGACGTCGGCGAGCTTCTGCTGCACCTCGCGGAGGACGGGGTGCGAGACCTTGCTGTAGCGGTAGGCGATCGCAATCAGGAGCGGCACGAACACGATCGAGATCAGCGCGAGCTTCCACGAGATCACGAAGATCAGCACGCCGACCCCGAGGATCGTGAACACGTGCTGGCCGAAGAAGATCAGCCCGTAGCCGAGGAAGAAGCGGACGGTCTGCAGGTCGACCGTCGCGCGCGACATCAGCTGGCCGGTCTGGTTGCGGTCGTAGAAGCCGAACGAGAGGCGGACGAGCTTCGCGTAGATCGCCGAGCGGATGTCGATCTCGACGCCGAGCGCCTGGTTCCCCGACATCAAGCGGCGGCCGAGCGTGCAGGCGGCCTTGAACACGCCGACGGCGAGGATGATCCCGATCAGCAGTGGCAGCCGGCTGCGGTGGTGATCCTGGATCGCCTGGACGATGTTCCCCGTGAGCCACGGGAACGCGAGCGTGCCGGCCTGCGCGCCGAAGGCGAGCAGGATCGAGAGGACGAGCGTCAGCTTGTAGCCGCGCAGGAACCCGATCAGGCGAAAAAAGGTCGTGCTGTAGCGCGGCACGTGCGCCTCCGACGTCACCCGTCCAGGTTACGCGGCGGGGTGGAGCTGACCGAGCTCTGCATGGATCAGCGCGACGGCCTCCGCGATTCGCACCCGGTTGGCCGGGACGTTGATCCAGCTGCTCGCGCCCGAAGGATGCGGCAAGGGGATCGCGATCGCCCCGTCGGGCAGCTCGAGCCGCAGCCCGACCGCCTCGCCGATCGTCGGGATCCCGAGGAGGGTGCGGGTCGCGAGGCCGCCGACCGTGACGATCAGGGCCGGCTGCAGCAGCCGGAGCTCCTCGTCCCGCCACCGGGAGCAGAGGCGCTGCTCCTCGAGCGACGGAGTCCGGTCGCCGCGGCCCGACGGCGCGCGGCCCGGGTCGCAGCGGGTGACCGACGCGCAGAAGAACGTCCCGTAGAACGTCGCCTCGTCGAGGTCGAGCCAGCGGCGGAGCGTCGCGCCTGCCCGGCCGCGCCAGGGCCGGCGCTCGATGCCCTCCTGGATCCCCGGCGCCTGGCCGAAGAGGTAGGCGCGCTGGTTCGCGAGCGGCGCGCGCACGGGCAGCGACTCGAGCGGGTGGCCCGCATCGAGGCAGGCGCGGCAGCGGGAGAGGCGCCGCTCGAGCCCGGTGAGCGTGCGCGCAGCAGCCATCGCCATAAAGTACGAGGTCGTGCGTCAGCTCGAATCGGTGCCGAACTTCTCCGAGGGGCGTGACCGCTCCGTCGTCGACGCAATCGGCGCAGCGCTCGCGGCGCACGCCGACGTGCTCGACCTGCACCTCGACGCCGATCACAACCGCTCGGTCTTCACGCTCGTCGGCGAGGAGGCGCAGCTCGTCGACGCGCTCGCCGCCGGCGTCGCTGCTGCGCGCGACCGCATCGACCTGACCCGCCATGCCGGTGTCCACCCGAGGATCGGAGCCGCGGACGTCGTTCCGATCGTGCCGCTCGTTGCGGGCGACATGGAGCGCGCCGCCGCTTGCGCCGAGGCGGTCGGCCGGGCGCTCGGAGGGCTCGGGCTGCCCGTCTTTCTCTACGCGCCTCCGACGCGCGGGCCGGCGTTCTACCGGCGCGGCGGCCTGGACGGCCTCGCCGCGCGTCTCGCCGCCCGCGAGCTCGCGGCCGACTTCGGCCCGAACGAGCTGCACCCGACCGCAGGGGCAGTTATCGTCGGCGCCCGCCGCCCTCTCGTCGCGCTGAACGTCAACCTGCGCGGGAGCCTGGAGGTCGCGAAGGCGGTCGCCGCCGTCGTCCGCGAGCACGAAGGCGGCGGCTTTCCGGGGGTGCGCGCGCTCGGCCTCGACCAGCCCCAGGCGGGGCACGTCCAGGTCTCGATGAACGTCGAGCGCTGGGAAGAGGCGCCGCTCGCCGCCGTGGTCGCGCGCATCGAGGCTGAGGCGGAAGCACGCGGCGCCGATGTCCTCGGCCCCGAGCTCGTCGGCCTCGTGCCCCGAGCCGCCGCCGAAGGCCTTGCTTGGCTCCGCCCCGACCAGATCCTCGAAAACCGGTTGCCCTCGTCTTCGTAGGGACAGGGCTTTAGCCCCTGTCCCGGTTTTCCCGCCGGCAAGCCGTGAAGTCTCGATCGGGACAGGCCCCTTCGGGGACAGTCCCTAGGGCGCCCCCGTTGAGGGACTGGCCTCCGGCCTGTCCCGACCGAGCGCTCTACGCCGTCGCCACCCGCCCCGTCCACCGATCGGCGAGCAGCGCACCGGCGATGCCGATCAGCGGCACCGCAAGCGCCGAGACGCCGAAGATCGGTCGGATCGCGACCACCGCGAAGAGCGGCGAGACGAGCAGCAGCCCGGTCGCGTGCGAGCCGCGGTGGACGAACGAGATCACGCCGAGCACGCGGCCGAGGAGGTCGTCGCTGACCTCCTCCTGCGCGGCCGAGTTGAGCAGCACGTAGGCGAGGCTCTCGCTCGCGCCGATGAAGACCGAGGCGACGACGGTCAGCGTCAGCGAGGTCGTGAACGCGATCAGCGCGTAGGCCGGCAGGCAGACGATCCAGCCGAGCATCGCCGTCCGCGCCTTGTGACGCACGGTCACACGTGCCAGCACCGCCCCAACGCCGATCGCCCCGACCGAGAAGCCGATCATCACGATCGAGAAACCGCCGGCCCCGTGATGAAGGGAGGTGCGGACGAACTGGGGGATGCCGCCGATCCAGATGCCGGTCGCGATCGTCATCGCGACGCCGAAGGTGATCACGCCGGTCGTGAGCGCGCGGAGCGGCTTCAGCGCCGCGATCCCGGCCCGCAGGCTCGACGAGCCGTGCTCGTCGGCTGCGACGCGGCCGGTGTGCAGCGTGAGGATGATCGCGCCGGAGATGAAGAAGCTCGCCGCATCGACGGCGAAGAAGGCGCTCACGGGCAGTACCGCAAGCAACAGGGCGCCGACGGCCCAGCCGCCGATCGAGAGCGCGTTCGCCGTCGCGTGCACGAGCCCGTTCGCGGCCTGCACGTTCTCGCGCTCGACGACCGCCGGGATCGTCGCGCCGTAGGCAGGCTCGAAGTAGCTCGTCGCCGCCTCGACGACGAACGCCGCGACGACGAGACCCCAGAGCGGAAGGGAGTGGGTGAGGCCGAGGATCGCGACCGGCACGAAGACCGCGCCGCGGACGACATCGGCCGAGACCATCAGCCCGCGGCGGCTCCAGCGGTCGGCGGCAACCCCGCCGTGGAGGCCGAAGAAGAACGCCGGCAGGCTGTCGGCGAGCCGCACCGCGACGACCCCGAGCGGGCCGCCGAGGTCGAGCGCGAGCCACATCAACGCGATGTAGGAGACCGCGTCGCCGAGCTCGCTGATCTGCACGGCGACGAAGAGCCGCCGGAACTCGCGCCGGCGGAGGAGCGCGAGCGAGCCGCGCTTGGCCGGCTCGGTGAGCTCGACTTCGCGCGGGACGTCGAAGACGGGGTCGGACACCTTCCGAGTCTGCCAAGCGCCCGGCTAGGCTGACGTCGTGCCTACCAAGAAGCAGCGCCGCACCCGCGCCAAGACGTTCCGCCACGAGTACGTGATCGCCGAGATCGATGCCGAGGGCAACGAGGTCGAGCTCGAGCGCACGCCGCTGACGCCGGAGCAGAAGGCGGCCGCAGCGAAGCAGCTGGAGAAGCAGAAAAAGAAGGGCAACAAGCAGTCCCGGCTGAAAACAATTCACTTGACCTTCAAGTTTACCCTGATACTATACGGATTCGCCGCATTTACGCTTCACCGTTCGTCTTTGCGCAAAGCGATACAACCTTCCAGTTGCTGCCTGAGCATCATCGGAAACTTGGTCGTGCTCCA
>CAIYXH010000058.1 GCA_903930195.1 uncultured Actinomycetes bacterium
TCCGTCGTCTGAGCGGTGAAGTCGGGCGCCGTATCGCCGAGTGCGAGAGCCATAACGCTTGAGTCCTCTCTGTCGTAGAGCGAATCTGTCGTTGCTTCTCTGTGTCGCTTCAAAATGTATAGCAACGGTCTCGCGTCAGGGACTGGCCCGGGTTTCTGGGCCTGTCCCTGTGTTGCTCTGCGCGTACCTCACCACCGGGACAATCCCTCGCCGGCGCCGCCGGCGCGAACCCTCAGCAACTTCTAACCAGTGTCTTAGTGCGCTCTAAGACGGCGTGGCCAAAGTCCTCGTACGTGATCCGGGTCAGCACAACCCCTCCGACGCGCTGCCTGGATCGCACACGACATTCGGAATACCGGATGTCGCGCTCTCTCCTCACCCGCCCGCGGATGGGCCGGTTCGCGCCGGCCCATCCGCACTTTTTCTCCGCCCTCCGGCTGCGGTCGCTGCCCGGGACCGCCGCTCCACACGGTGCCGTGGCAGCGGCGGTCCCGGCAGCCACCGTCCGGTAGCGGGAGCGCCCGCCTCGGGATGACGTTCGCCGAAGGCTTCCCTTCGGCGCCGCGAACCGCCACCATGGAGCGCATGGCGATCCTCGTAGTCGACGACGACCAGGCCGTACGCGACTCGCTGCGCCGTGCGCTCTCGCTGCAGGGGTACGACGTCGAGCTCGCGAGCGACGGCGAAGAGGCGCTCCTGAAGCTGCGCGCGAACCCGAACGCGACGGAGCTCCTCGTCGCCGACGTGCTGATGCCGCGGCTCGACGGGCTCGAGCTGACGCGGCGGCTGCGCGCGGGCGGCAGCGAACTGCCGATCCTGATGCTCACCGCGCGCGACGAGGTCTCCGACCGGGTCGCCGGGCTCGAGGCAGGCGCCGACGACTACCTCGTGAAGCCGTTCGCGCTCGAGGAGCTCATCGCGCGGATTCGGGCGCTCCTCCGGCGCCTCGGTGCCGACGAGACCGCGACGACACTCTCCTTCGCCGACGTCACCCTCGACACCGGCACGCGCGAGGTGACCCGCAGCGACGAGCAGATCGCGCTGACCCGCACCGAGTTCGCGCTGCTCGAGCTGTTCCTGCGCAACCCGCGGCAGGTGCTGACACGCTCGGTGATCTTCGACCGCGTCTGGGGCTACGACTTCGGCTACGGCTCGAACTCGCTCGACGTCTACATCAGCTACCTCCGCAAGAAGACCGAGGCCGGCGGCAAGCCCCGGCTGATCCACACCGTGCGCGGTGTGGGCTACGCCCTCCGCGATTCATGAGCCTCAAGGCACGGCTCGTCTTCGTCGCGGCGATCGCGGTGGCGGTCGTGGTCGTCTCCGCCTCGGCCATCGTCTACGTCCTGGTCCGCGGCGAGTTGCGCGGCCAGGTCGACGAGCGGCTGCGGAGCCAGGGCGCGCGGGCGGCGGAGGTCTTC
Source organism: uncultured Actinomycetes bacterium (assembly GCA_903930195.1). Lineage (GTDB taxonomy): Bacteria > Actinomycetota > Thermoleophilia > Gaiellales > Gaiellaceae > PALSA-600. The sequence continues at coordinate 1,422 of CAIYXH010000058.1, forward strand.
AACCCGGCCTACTCGGCGGCGACGTCGCAGCCCGGTGTCTTCACGATCTTCTCCGGCGTCGGCGGCTTCAGCGGGCCCGGCTACTACCAGGCGGTCGACACGGCGGGCGACGTCTATCAGCCGACCGACGCCGTCGACCTACCCGTCACGACCCGCGTCCGCTCCGTCGCGAACGGCTCGGCAACCGCCTTCTACTCCGACGCGACGGTCAACGACGAGCACATTCGGATCCTCACCCAGCCGGCCTCGACGAGCGGGTACGCGGTGCAGGTCGTCGCCTCGCTCGCGGACGTCGACCACGAGCTCGCCCGGATCAAGCTCTGGCTCGCCCTCGTCGCGCTCGGCGGCGTCGCGATCGCCGCGGGCGCCGGGTTCCTCGTGGCGCGGGCGACCCTGCGTCCCGTGGTCGAGCTGAGCGAGGCGGCCGAGCGGGTGCGCACAACGCGCGATCTCTCGGAGCGGATCGAGGTCGACGGCTCCGACGAGCTCTCGCGTCTCGCCGAGACCTTCAACGCGATGCTCGCCTCGCTCGACGAGGCCGCACAGCGCCAGCGCCAGCTCGTGCAGGACGCCTCGCACGAGCTCCGCACCCCCCTCACGAGCCTGCGTACGAACATCGAGGTGCTCGCCGGCGGCAACGAGCTGCCGCCCGATGATCGCGAGCAGCTGCTGCGCGACGTGATCGACCAGCTCGGCGAGATGACCGAGCTGGTCAGCGAACTGACGGAGCTCGCCCGCGGCGAGGAGCTCGCGGCGAGCCTCGAGGAGGTGCGGCTCGACCTCGTCACCGAAGAGGCGATCCGGCGCACGACGCGCAACCACCCCGAGGTCACCGTCTCGGCGGAGCTCGATCCGACGGTCGTCACGGGCACACCCGCCGCGCTCGAGCGCGCGATCACGAACCTGCTCGACAACGCGGCCAAGTGGAGCCCCCGCGGCGGCACGATCGAAGTGCGCCTCACCGGCGCCGAGCTGACCGTCCGCGATCACGGGCCGGGGATTCCTGCCGACGACCGGCCGCACGTCTTCGAGCGCTTCTACCGGGCGACGTCGGCGCGCAGCATGCCGGGCTCGGGGCTCGGCCTCGCGATCGTCGAGCAGGTCGCGCACGCGCACGGCGGCTCGGTCGACGCCGAAGAGCCGCCCGGGGGCGGCACGCTGATGCGCTTCCGTGTCGCCTTAAGCCAGGTCTAACGCTCTTTTCGGCGTGCCCTAAGACGGAACGGGCACGATGGCGGGGATGGAATCGTCGTTCCCGCGCCCGCTTGGACCTCTGAGCACACCCCCGGCGCCTCCGACTCCGCCGCCGTCGCCGTCTCGACGCGGTGCCGTGTTCACCGTCGTCGGCGCAATCGCCATTGCGATTGCCGGCGTCGGCCTCGGCGCGGGCCTCTACGCGGCCCTGCGCCCGAACGGGACGACCACGACCGTCGAGGCGGCCGCGACGACCGCGGCTCCGAGCAGCTCCACCACGGCGTCGCCTGCGGGTGGCATGTCCGCGACGAACGTCTACAAGGAGACCTACCAGGGCGTCGTCGACATCACGGTCACGTCGCCGAGCACGAGCGGCGGCTTCTCACCCTTCGGCGGCGGTGGCCAGGACAACGGGACCGAGACGGCCGAGGGCTCCGGGATCGTCTACGACGCGAAGGGCGACATCGTCACGAACCAGCATGTCGTCGCCGGCGAGACCTCGATCTCGGTCAAGTTCTGGAACGGCAGCACCTACGCCGCGAAGCTCATCGGCGTCGACGCCTCGACCGACCTCGCCGTCGTCCGCGTCTCGGCCGACGCGTCGGAGCTCCATCCGCTCACCCTCGGCGACTCGAGCAAGGTGCAGGTCGGCGACCCGGTGATCGCGATCGGCAGCCCGTTCGGCTACGCCGAGACGGTAACGAGCGGCATCGTCAGCGCCCTCAACCGCACGATGGAGTCGCCCACGAACTACGAGATCGATGGCGCGATCCAGACCGACGCCGCGATCAACCACGGCAACTCCGGCGGCCCGCTGATCGACGCGGCCGGCCACGTGATCGGCGTCAACGCGCAGATCGAGAGCGAGTCCGGCGGCAGCGACGGCGTCGGCTTCGCGATCCCGTCGAACACCGTCTCCTCCGTCGTCACCGACCTCGCCGCCGGCAAGCAGGCCCAGCACGCCTACCTCGGCGTCGCACTCGCCGACTCCGCCTCGCCGGCAGGCGCCAAGGTCACGCAGATCTCCTCGTCCAGCACCCCCGCGGCGAAAGCCGGCCTCAAGACCGGCGACGTGATCACGAGCCTCGCCGGGACGAAGGTCACCTCGCTCGACGACATCTCGACGATCATGGACGCCAAGAAGCCGGGCGACAAGGTGACGCTGACCTACCTCCGCGGCGGCGCCTCCAAGACGACGACCGTCACCCTCGGCACCCGGCCGACCTCGAGCTAACCGGAGCCGCTAGGGCCTGGCCCTCGTTAGGGACTGTCCGCCGCAGGGGGCCTGTCCCGAGCTTCGGTCAGCGCGGCGCGCGCACGTCGGGACAGGCCCGGGCTGCGCCGGGGACAGTCCCTGAGGCCGCAAAAGCGGGGAGAGGGCTGAAGCCCTTCCCCTACAAAGGGCCAAGGCACACGAGGGTCAGGCCTCTGGTCTGACCCTTCGAACCGGGACAGGTCTGAAGACCTGTCCCTACGCGGTGGTGGGCGCGGGTTCCTTCTTCTTCTTGCCGCTCGAGGTCTCGGCGACGATCTCGGCGGCGATCGAGAGGGCGACCTGCGCGGGCGAGCGTCCGCCGAGATCCAGCCCGGCGGGGCCGTGGATGCGGTCGATCTGCTCGTCGGTGAAGCCTTGCTCCTGCAGGCGGCCGCGGCGGCGCTCGGCCGTCTTGCGGGCGCCCATCGCGCCGATGTAGCGGGCGTTCTTGCGGAGGGCGGCGGCGACGGCGGGAACGTCGAGGCGCTCCTCGTGGGAGAGCGTGACGACGACGGTGCGGTCGCCGATCCGGTCGAGCACCTCGTCGGGCCACGCCTTGATCACCTCGTCGGCGCTCGGGACGCGCTCGGGCGTCGCGAGCGCGGGCCGCGCGTCGACGACCGTCGTGTACCAGCCGAGCTGCTTGCCGTAGGCGCAGAGGTGCTCGGCGGCCTCGGCGGCGCCGAAGATCATGACCTGTAGCGGCCCCTCGACGAACTCGGCGAAGACGCCGTCCTCGCGCAGGCCGGTCTCGCCGATCGTGCCGCGCTCGAGCGTCTTCGCGCCGGTCGCGAGGTCGGTGAGCAGCATGCCGTGGCCGCCGTCGTCGAGCATCGCGCGGACGTGGCTCCAGACCTCGTCGTCGGCCGGCTCGATGAAGACGTCGATCTCGCCGCCGCATGAGAGGCCCACCTCGAACGCGTCGCTGTCGGTGATGCCGTAGTGGACGAGCTCCGACTCGCCGCCCGCGAAGATGGCGTTCGCGCGCTCGACCACGTCGGACTCGACGCACCCCCCGGAGACAGAACCGGAGAAGCGGCCGCCCTCGCGGACGACCATCTTCGCCCCGGGCTGGCGCGGGGCCGAACGGATCGTCGAGACGACGGTGGCGACGACGAGCTTGTCGCCGGCCGCCGTTCCCGCCTCGATTGCATCGAGCGCGTCCCGCATGACGGCCAGCTTACTCCGACGCGATCGCTTGCAGCGGCGGCGCGATCTGACCGCCCCGCGTCGAGCGGCCCGCAGCACGCAGAGCGCGCTCGTATGCAGCGCGCGCCGTCGCGGCGCTCGCCATGACCTCACCGGTGGACTTCATCTCGGGCCCGCGCGTCGCGGCACCCGGGAAGCGCTCCGCCGGGAACACGGCCTCCTTGGCCCAGGCGCGCGTAGGCACGACCCGCTCGGGCAGGTCGAGGTCGGTGAGCTTCTCGCCGAGGAGCAGGCGCACCGCGTGCTCGACGAGCGGCTGGCCGGTCGCCTTCGCGATGAACGGCACCGTGCGCGACGCGCGCGGATTGGCCTCGAGGACGTAGAGCTTCCCGTGCGTCACGGCGAGCTGGAGGTTCATCAGCCCCTTGGCCCCGATGCCCTTGGCGATGCGCGAGGCGACCTCGCGGATCTCGACCTCGAGCGCCTCGGAGACCGACGGCCCCGGCAGCACGCAGGCGGAGTCGCCCGAGTGGACACCGGTCGGCTCGATGTGCTCGAGCACGGCCGAGACCCAGGCGTTCTCACCGTCGCAGAGCGCGTCGACGTCGAGCTCGAGCGCCCCCTCGAGGTAGCGGTCGACGAGCGACGGGCCGGTGACGCGGAGCTCGTCGGCGGAGTGCGCGACGTGCATGCCGCGGCCGCCGATGACGTGGTGCGGGCGGACGAGGACCGGATAGCCGATGCGGTGAGCGATCTCGCGCGCCTCCTCGGCGTTCTGCGCCTCGCCCCACTCGGGTGCGAGGTCGCCGGCGATCGTCGCGAAGCGGCCGCGGTGCTCGGCGGCGTCGATCGAGTCGAGCGGATCGCCGAGCAGCGGATAGCCGGCCGCGGCGATCGCGGGCGCGAGCCGCAGCGGCGTCTGGCCGCCGAAGGAGACGGCGACGCCGACGGGCTGCTCGAGCGCGCAGACGTCGAGGACGTTCTCCGGCACGAGCGGCTCGAGGTAGAGCCGGTCGGAGGTGTCGTAGTCGGTCGAGACCGTCTCGGGGTTCGAGTTGACGAGCACCGCCTCGTAGCCGAGCTTCTGCAGGGCCTGGGCCGCGTGGACGCAGCAGTAGTCGAACTCGATCGCCTGGCCGATCCGGTTCGGGCCGCCGCCGAGGACGATCACCGAGCGGCCCGACGGCGGCGGGCCCTCGTCGTCGCCCTCATGGGAGACGTAGTAGTACGGCGTCCGCGCCTCGAACTCGCCCGCGCAGGAGTCGATCGCGAGCCGCGCCGGCTTGCCGCGCTTCTGGCTCGAGCCCTCGTGCGCGACGACCTCGCGGAGGCGGTCGACGAAGTAGGGGTGGATGCCCGGCAGGTCGAGGTCGCGCCGCGCGCACTCGAGCAGCAGGTCCCAGCGCTCCGGCACCGGCTGCGCCGCGCGCTCGAGCAGCGCCGTGTCGGACGACGGGAACGCCACCGGCGGCACCTCGCGGCCCACGAACGCCTTGCCGAACGCCTCGTGGAACGTCCGCCCGATGCCGAGCGCCTCGCCGACGGCGCGCATCTCGGCGCCGAGCTTCGGCACGGTGCCGGGGAACTTCTCGAAGTCGAAGCGAGGCGCCTTGACCGCGACGTAGTCGAGCGCGGGCTCGAACGCGGCGGTCGTCTTGCCGGTGATGTCGTTTGGCAGCTCGTCGAGCGTGAACCCGACAGCGAGCAGGGCTGCGAGCTTCGCGATCGGAAAGCCGGTCGCCTTGGAGGCGAGCGCGGAGGAGCGCGAGACGCGCGGGTTCA
>CAIYXH010000059.1 GCA_903930195.1 uncultured Actinomycetes bacterium
AGGCCGGTCACCGCGCGGACGACCTTGATCACGCCGATCTTCTGGCCGCCGGCCTCGGTGAGGATGACGTCGAACGACGTCTTCTCCTCGGCCGCAGCCTCGCCGCCGCCGCCGCCTGCCGGAGCCGCAGCCGCAACCGGCGCAGCCGCCGTGATGCCCCACTCCTCTTCGATCTTGTTCTTGAGCTCGACCAACTCGAGGACGGTCATGCTCCCGAGCTGCTCGAAAACGGTGTCAACCGCCATCGTCATGCCTCCTGGTCGTTATCGGTTTCAGTGGACTCTTCTGCCGGAGCCGCGTCGGCCTCCGTTGCCTCGGCCTCGGGCTCTGCTGCCGTCTCGGGCTCGGGCGTGTCGCCGTCTGCCGCCGGCTCCTCGGGCGCTGCCTCGGCGGCAGGCTCCTCGGTCGTGGCGGGCTCCTCGGTTGCAGCCGGAGCTGCCTCCGCGGCAGGCGCCGCGTCGTCCCCGCCGAGCTGCTCGATGCGGGCATCGATCAGGCCGATCAGGTTCTGCAGCGGTGCGTTGACGAGCGCGAGCAGCGAGGTGAGCGGTGCGATGACCGCGCCGAGCACCTGGCCCCGGACGACGTCGAGCGGCGGCAGCGTTGCCAGCGCCTGGACATCGTCGGCCGAGATCGAGCGGCCCTGCATGATCCCGCCGCGCAGGGCGAGGACCTTGGTGTCCTTCGCGGAATCGGAGAGCGCCTTCGCAACGGCGACGGCATCTCCGTCCGCATCGACGAATGCGATCGCCGACGGACCCTGCAGCAGGTCGAGCAGCTGCTCGACGCCGGCAGCCTCGGCTGCACGACGCGTCAGCGTGTTCTTCACGACGGTGATGGTGGCGCCCGAGGCGACGAGCTTGTCGCGCAGACCGTCGATCTGCGGCATCGTCAGACCCCGGTAGTCGGTCACGATCAACGTGTCGGCCGTCTGCAGACGCTCGGTGAGCTCCGCGACGATCTTCTCCTTGCCTTCTTTCTGCATCTCCACCTCCTTCGAATCGAAAAGCCGTTTGCGTTAAAGGCCGAAGCCCGCGTACAGGCGGGCCTCGGAAAGGAAGGTGGTGCAGATTCCCAGAGGCCGCCTCGGATGGACTTCTGCCTTGCGGCGACCATCTGTCTCGGGCGACGGGGTGCGGTCGTGCTAGACGGCTGCTGCCTCCAGCGTCTCTGCCGCGGCTCCGTCGTTCGTCGAGCCGTTCAGCTCGTCGGCGATGTCCCGCGTCCGCGTCGGATCGACGAAGATGCCGGGGCCCATCGTGCTGGCGAGCGTGATCTTCTTGATGTAGCGCCCCTTCGACGCCGACGGCTTCGCGCGCACGATCTCGTCGATCAGGGCGGCGTAGTTCTCGACGAGCTGGCGCTCGTCGAAGCTCCGCTTGCCGATCGGGATGTGCACGTTCGCGCCGCGGTCGGTGCGGTACTCGAGCTTGCCGGCCTTCGCGTCGCGGACAGCCTTCGCCACGTCGACCGTGACGGTGCCCGTCTTCGGGTTCGGCATCAGGCCACGGGGGCCGAGGACGCGACCGAGCTTGCCGACGTTGCCCATCTGGTCGGGCGTCGCGATCGCGACGTCGAAGTCGGTGAAGCCTTCCTCGATCCGCTTTGCGAGATCGGCCGAGCCGACGACATCCGCGCCGGCCTCTTCGGCCTCGCGCGCCTTGTCGCCTTCGGCGAAGACAGCAACCCGCGCGGTGCGGCCGGTGCCGTGCGGCAGCATCAGCGTGCCGCGGAGCTGCTCCTCGGCATGGCGGACGTTCAGGCCCAGGCTGAGGTGCACCTCGACCGTCTCGTCGAACTTGGCTGCGGCGCCCGACTGGAGCAGGCGCACCGCCGCGACGGGCGAGTAGACCTCCTCGCGATCGATCGCGCCGCGAATGCTCGTGTACCGCTTGCCCTGCGCCATCAGACCTCCACCTCGCTGTTCCGTACACGCACCGGGCAAAGCCCGTCGCTCGTCGAGCGGGAGACCGTCGGGTTTCCCGCACCCTTCCCAATGTCGACCTGGAAGCTCACGCTTCCACCTCGACACCCATGCTCCGAGCGGTGCCGGCGATGATCAGCATCGCCTGCTCGACGTTACGTGCGTTCAGATCGGTGAGCTTCGTCTCGGCGATCGACTGGAGCTGCGCCTTCGTCAGCTTCCCGACCTTCGTCACGTTCGGGACGGACGAGCCCTTCTCGAGCCGCAGCGCCTCCTTGATCAGGACGGCCGCCGGCGGCGTCTTCGTGATGAAGTCGAAGCTGCGATCCTCGTACACCGAGATCTCGACCGGGATGATCCGGCCGTTCTCGGCCTGCGTCTGGGCGTTGAACGCCTTGCAGAAATCCATGATGTTGACGCCGTGCTGACCGAGCGCAGGACCGACCGGCGGAGCGGGGTTCGCCTGACCGCCGGGGATCTGCAGCTTGATCTTGGTGATGATTTTCTTCGCCATAAAAGGAGTCCCAGGGTAGCGGGTTGTCAGTCGAGCTTCTTGACCTGGTCGAAGCCGAGCTCGACCGGGACCTGGCGCTCGAAGATGTCGACCAGCACCTTAAGCTTCTGCTGGTCGGGGTTGACGTCGACGATCTCGCCGTCGAAGTCGGAAAGCGGGCCGCTCGTGACCTTGACGGACTCGCCGAGCGAGAACTCGACCTGGGCGCGCGGCCGCTCGGCGGTCGCAGCACCGGTCTTGAGGATCCGGTCGACCTCACCCTGCTGCAGTGGCACGGGCTTCGAGCCGGCGCCGACGAAGCCGGTGACGCCCGGCGTGTTCTTCACGACCGACCAAGCGTCGTCGTTCAGATCCATGTTCACGAGGACGTAGCCCGGGAGGACGCGCTTGTCGGTCGCGACCTTCTGGCCGTCCTTCGTCTCGATGACCTGCTCGGTCGGGACGACGACACGCCGGAAGCGCGGGCGCTGCCCCATCGACTCGATGCGGTGCTCGAGATTGGCCTTGACCTTGTTCTCGTGCCCGGAGTAGGTGTTGACGACGTACCAGCGGAACATGGCTATCGGAGCAGAACTTTCTGCACGAATTCTTTCCAGACCTGATCGTTCAGCCAGAGGTAGACGCCGACGATCGCGCAGGCGACGAGCACGACGACCGTGCCCTGGATCACCTGGTTCTGGCCCGGCCACTCGACCTTCTTCAGCTCGGCCCAGGATTCCTGGATGAAGTTGGAGCGGCGTGCCGCAACCTCGTCTACGGGGCGCGCAGCGCCTCGGCGCGAGAGATTCCCGCCGCCGAGATCAGCCTCACGTGCCATGAGCTAGCGCGTCTCCCGATGCGCGGTGTGCTTGCCACACCAGCGGCAGAACTTCTCGAGCTCGACCCGGTCGGGCGTGTTGCGCTTCGACTTGTTGGTCTGGTAGTTGCGCCGCTTGCACACGTTGCAGGCGAGCGTGATCGCAACTCTGACTCCGGACTTGGCCATGGGTGATCTCGATTCCTTCTGAAGACGTTCTCGTTCCCCGGCAGGCTGACGCACCGCCCGGTGGCTGCGCAAGTGTAGCGGGACCGGACCGCTCTCGGCGCAGGCGGTACACTTGCCCCCGACCTGGCGGCGTAGCTCAGCTGGTTAGAGCGTCGGACTCATAACCCGAAGGTCGGTGGTTCGAGCCCACCCGCCGCTACTTCCTTTCCGCTTCACACCATAGGGACAGGGCTGAAGCCCTGTCCCGCTTTCGACGCCGAGAGCTCGACCGCTGCAGTCGGGACAGGCCCCCTTCGGGGACAGTCCCTACTCCAGCGTCCAGCCGCGCTCGACTCGGTGCAGCTCACGGAAGCCGTGGCGCAGGGCGAACGCGAGCCCATCGCCGGCATCGGGCTGCTCGTACGTGACGAGACGATCGACCCCGCCCAGACGGAGCCAGGCCGCCGCATGGCCGAGAAGCCACGTCGCGATCCCGCGGCAACGCAGCTCGGCGTCGACCCAGAGGTTGCCGATATCGGCCCAGACGAGGGGCGTGACGCGGGCGTCCCGGTCGCCGCGGACGTCGACCTCGATATAGCCGACCTCGCGACCGTCGCGCAACGCCTCGAAGCGCGTCCCGCAGCGTCCGACGCTCCGCTCGAGCTCGAGCCCTGCGACCGGCGGTGCAGTCTCAGCCGGCAACGCGGCGATCTCCACCGCCAGGACGATCTCCGTGTGCCCGGTCGCGCGGAAGCCGTGCCGGAGATACAGCGTGCGGATGTGCGGCCAGCAGCTCGCCAGGTCGTAGGCAGCAAGCGCCGGCAACGCCACACTCGCGTGCCGCTGCGCGACACCCCATCCGGTGAGAACGTCGAGACAGGCGACCATCAGCGCATCCGCTGCCGCACCGGCAGAGCGACCGAAGACGAGCCAGCGAATCTCGCCGGCGTCCCGATAGGTCGCTCCAACGTTCTCGCCCGAACCAAAGCGATGCAGCAGTGTCGCCGTCGATGCGGTACGGCAGCGCCTCGGCCCGCTCGAGCGTCTGCAGGGAGACCTGCTCGACCGCCTCGGGGTGAACGGTCTCGGAGAGGATGTCGACGAAGCGCAGGTGGTGACGCGCGGCGCGCGCGCGGGCGACGCCTTCGTCCGTGGCGATGCCCTCGTCGACGAGAGCCTGGGCGAGCGAGCCACGGCCCGCGCGGCCGAGCGCGGCGGCGAGCCGGTCGCGCGCGACGAGACCCGTGGGCTCGAGCAGGTCGACGATCAGCTCGGCGAGCTCGTTGACCTCGCTCTCAGGAGCCGGCGGTGGCGGAGCGGCACCCGGAGGGGCGTCGATCCGCAACGGCGTGCCGCGGAATTCGTCCATATGCCTCGATCGAGGTATCGGCAGCAGAGGGCTCCGGCTTGAGCCGGGCTACCGCTGTCTAGAGAAGGCGGAGATAGAGGTCGACGAGCCGGTCGCCCGCGAAGAGCGCGACGAGGCCGCCGAGCGCCAGGAACGGCGCGAAGGGGATCGCCATCTTCCGCGCCGCGGCACCGTGCCGGACGAAGAGGACGATCGAGGGAACGAGCGCGAAGATCATCCCGGCGAGCAGCGCCACCGGAACGGCGCGGCCGACGCCGATGCCGAGGAGCAGCGCGAGCTTCACGTCGCCCATGCCCATCCCGCGCGGGTAGGCGAGCGCGACGACGAAGAGGAAGAGCGCAGCGCCGAGCCCGGAAGCGGCCCAGACGACGCTCGGATGCCAGAGGAGCTGCAGCGCGAGCACCGCGACCGACGCCGGCAGGACGACCAGGTTCGGGACGACGCGCTCCTCGATATCCGTCGCCGAGACGGCGACGAGCGCGGCGCAGAAGAGCGCGGCAGCAAGCGAGCGCCAGGTCGGCCCCCAGACGAAGACGGAGGCCGCCGCGAGCGCCGCGGTGCCGAACTCGACCGCGGGGTAGCGCAGCCCGATCCCCGTCTTGCACGTGTGGCAGCGGCCGCGGAGCAGGAGGTAGGAGACGAGCGGGATGTTGTCGCGCGAGCGGATCGGCGTGTGGCAGCTCATGCAGGCGGAGCGCGGCGTCACGATCGACTGGCCGGACGGCAGGCGCGAGGCGACGACGTTGAGGAAGCTGCCGACGGCAAGGCCGGGAGCGAAGGCGAAGGCGGCGAGTGCGGCGGTCATGACAGCTCTATCGGCAGACGGCGCGGCGAGGTTAAGAGGGAGTTGCGTTCCGCAGCGCGATCGCGTCCGTGAGCGTGAATGCGTCGCTCGCGCTGCTCGTCGTGTCGACGGTGAGCGCGAGCTGCAGGCGCGGCAGGTCTCCCGTCGCAGTGACGAGTGAGAACGGCGCGGTGGACGTGATCGAGCTGACGTACTTGATCGTCGAGGCCCCCGCGCAGCTCGCCGAGACGTAGCGCGTGAAGACGCCGCTCGTGACGCACCAGCTGACGGTGCCGGTGGCGTGGGAGCACTGGCTCGGGAGCGTCAGCTTCACGCCCTGGCCCCCACCGAGGATCGTGGCGCTCGTCGCGCAGCGCGCCTCGAACTCGAGGCGGTCAAACGCAAGGCGGACGTTCTGCTGCGAGCTCATGCGCGCCTGCGCGTCGGACGAGGCGCGTGTCCCCGAGACGAGGATGTTCGAGAGCCCCACCATCACGAGCCCGAGCAGGATGCAGACGACGAGCAGCTCGACGAGCGTGAAGCCGGACTCCTCGCGGAGGAGCCGCTCCTTCATGCGAGTGGCGCGAGACGCAGGCCGGCAGGCTCGGGCTCGACCGGCTCCCGGGGCGGTGGGGCCGTATCGAGCGAGTGCTGCTTCACCTGGCGGTCGAGCGCGACGAGGAAGTCGTGCCGGTTCGTCGCCGCGTTCGCGGCGACCTCGCGGTCGAGCCTCCCGGAGACGACCCCTGCGATGAGGGCCGACTCGAAGGTCTGCATCCCGAAGTACTCGCCCTCGCCGATCGCGTCGTGGATCTCCTCCGAGCGGCCTTCGCGGATCAGGTCGGCGATGCGCGCGTTCACGACCATCACCTCGAGCACAGCCAGCCGGCCGCCGTCGGCGCGCGGCAGGAGCCGCTGCGAGATCACGCCGCGGAGGACGCCGGCGAGGATCGAGCGGATCTGCGCCTGCTTCGCCGCGGGGAAGAACTCGATCAGGCGGCCGAGCGTCTCGGCGGCGTCGATCGTGTGCAGCGTCGAGAAGACGAGGTGGCCGGACTCCGCGGCTTGGAGCGCGGTCTGCGCGGTCTCGGCGTCGCGAAGCTCGCCGATCATGATCGTGTCCGGGTCCTGACGGAGAACGCGACGGAGCGCCTGGGCGAAGTTCTCGGTGTCGAGCCCGACCTCGCGCTGGTTGACGATCGAGCGGTGGTCGGCGTGGATCACCTCGATCGGATCCTCGATCGTGACGATGTGCGACTCGCGCGTGCGGTTGATGTGGTCGAGGATCGCCGCGAGCGTCGTCGTCTTGCCGGAGCCGGTCGCGCCGGTGACGAGGATCAACCCACGGTGCTCGTCGGCCAGCCGCTCGACCGCGTTCGGCAGTCCGAGGTCGCCGAAGCGCGGCACCTCGTGGGGGATCACGCGCAGCGCGAGCGAGATCGAGCCGCGCTGGCGGAAGGCGTTGACGCGGAAGCGCGGCAGGCCGGGCGCCGTGTAGGCGAGGTCGAGGTCGCCCGAGTCGCGGAAGCGCTCGTACCGCTCGGGCGTCGCGCCGGCGATCGTGCGGACGTAGCCGTCGAGCCGCTCGTCGTCGAGCGCCGGCCCGTCGAGCGCCGCGATCGCGCCATCACGGCGGATGAGCGGAGGCCGTCCGACCTTCAGATGAACGTCGGACGCGCCGGCACGAACCGCGTCGGCGAGAAGGCTGTCGAGCTCCATGCCGGGTTTGTCGGCAACGAGAGCGACGATCTAAAGGGTCAGACCTCAGGTCTGACCCTCGAGTCAGCCCCGGCCGAGGAGCGCGAGTGCGCGGAGCGGTGCGCGGGCGAGGCCGCGCTGATCGCCGGGCGCGGCGAGGTCGCCGCGGAGCAGATGCTCGACGGTCTTCCAGAGGAGCTGGGTGCGGGCGACCTGCCACGAGGCGCGCGGCCAGCGGTCGAGCGCGTGCTTGAGCTTCCACGACGCCTTGTGCAGCGGGCTGAGCGCGTGGTCGACGGCAGGCTGGTAGGCGGCGAGCGTCGAGGTGCGGCCGGCGAGCAGGTCGAGGATCGCGTCGGTGGCGAGCTTCGACGAGACGAAGCACTCGTACATCCCGTCGCCCGAGACCGGATCGATCAGGCCGGCTGCGTCGCCGACAAGCAGCGCGCGCTCACCCGCGATCTGGGTTCCGGCGCCGCGGAGCGGCAGCCGGTGGCCGCGCAGATGCTCGAGGGCGCCGACCGGGATGCCGTGGTAGTCGCAGAGGCGCTGGAGGTGCTCGCGGAGCTTCGGCCCCTCACTCATCCAGCCGCCGACGCCGAAGTTGGCGTGGTCGCCCTTCGGGAAGACCCAGGCGTACCCGCCGGGGATGTCGGCGATCTCGAGCACGAGCCGCTTCGCGTAGCGCTCCTGCGAGACGGTGCCGTAGGGCGCGTTCCCCTCGTAGGCGACGCCATGCGTAATCCCGTCGCCGAGCTTGAGCGTGCGCGCCGCGGTGCCGTTCGCGCCGTCGGCCCCGACGATCACCGAGCTGCGGATCCGCTCGCCGCCCGAGAGCACGAGCTCGCGGCCGTCGGCTTCGATCTGCGCGGTCGTGCCTTCGCGCACCTCCACCCCGCGCTCGCGTGCCGTGTCGATCAGGAACGCGTCGAGGCGCCGGCGCTGCGTCATCCAGACAACGGGCTCCTTCGCGTGGCGGACGACCTCGTCGTCGTAGCGGAAGCGGAGCTCCACGGTGTCGACGAGCTCCTCGACCACCGGAGTCGGATCGACCGGGCACTGCTTGACCGCGCGGAGGGTCATCCCGCCGCCGCACGGCTTGTCGCGCGGGAAGGTCGCCTTGTCCACGAGGAGCACGGATGCCCCTGCCTCGGCAAGGCGGATGGCGGTCGCCGAACCGGCGGGTCCACCGCCGATCACGGTCGCGTCGTAAGCCTTCACCGACCCCAGGCTACAATGCGGCGCTCCCCGGGGGTGTGCCCGAGCGGCCAAAGGGAACGGGCTGTAAACCCGTCGGCTCTGCCTACAGAGGTTCGAATCCTCTCGCCCCCACCTCAGCTTCCACCTTCGAACCACCGCGCCGGCCGTCCGGTCGAGCGCGCGCTGCCCAGCGTTCGCGCGACGTGCAAAGCCCCGCCCAGAACCGTGTCACGCCCCTCGGTGAGATCGTGGCGATCCCGCTCCGTGGGGCGTTCACCGGCAACCGGGGCATCCTCCACTCCGGCCACGAGATTGTGCGCCCTTACGCCCACGACTCCTGGCTCACGTGCTCGCTCGAATACAAGGGCATCCGCCGCACGCAGTGGCTGCCGTCCCGGATGACCTGGCTGTTCTTCTTCGACGAGGCCGTCTCCTTCGCTGCGGGTCATCGCCCCTGCGCGTTGTGCCGGCGGGGCAGCTATGACCTCTACCGCGAGGCGTGGGCCGAGACCGCCGGCGACCCGCTTCCGTCTGCCAAGGCGATGAATCGGCAGCTGCACGGGGAGCGCCTCGTCACGCGGCGTCGAGAGCGACGCCTCCACGACATGCCCTGGCAGCGGCTACCGACCGGGACGTTCGTCTCCCTCGAGGGCGGGGCCTGGCTCGTGGTCGACGATGTGCTCGTACGGTGGACGGCACGCGGCTACGGCGCGTCCCGGCTCCGACCGCGCGACGGGCGGGCGAGGGTCGTCACACCGCCGTCGAGCGTCCGCATCCTTCGCACCGGGTACCCCGTCCAGATCGATGCGAGCGCGTTCGGGAGGTGACCCCGGTGTTCGCCGCTAGTCTCGGCGCGTGAGCACCGGCCGGCTCGAAGCGTTCAGCGACGGCGTGCTCGCCGTGATCATCACGATCATGGTGCTCGAGCTTCATCCCCCCGACGGGTCGAGCTTCCACGATCTCCGCCCGCTGCTGCCGAAGCTGGCGATCTACCTGCTCAGCTTCGTCTTCATCGCGATCTACTGGAACAACCACCACCACATGTTCCAGGTCGTCGACCGCATCAACGGCTCGACGCTCTGGGCCAACGCCCATCTGCTCTTCTGGCTGTCGCTGACGCCGGCCGCCGCCGCCTGGCTCGGCCCGCATGTCGCGGAGCGCGCCCCGGTCGCGATCTACGGCATCGTGCTGGTCGGCTCCGGCTTCGCCTAGTCGATCGCCACCGCCGCGGCGGCGTGGCCCTCGGCGAGGAGCCGCTGCACGATCAGGCCGCCGAAGGAGTGGCCGATCACGACCGGCTTCTCGTGGAGCCCCCGGGTGATCTCGGTGTAGTGGTCGACGATCGCGTCGAGGCCGATCCCGGCGGCGCGCTCGGGGTTCGCGCGCGCCTCCTCGACGGTCGGCGAGTCGCCCGGCCAGCCGGGTGCGGCCGCCGCGTAGCCGGCGGCGGCGAACTTCTCGACCCAGGGGTTCCAGGAGTCCGCGTGGAGCCAGAGTCCGTGGACGAAGAGGACAGGTCTAGCCATGGCTTACCGACCTCCGATCGGGGTGCCGTGGAAGCACCCCAAGGTGTAGGGGTATTCGAGCGTGGCGTCGTAGTGGTAGACGGACTGCTCCTTGCCGTTCCAGAGCACGCGGCTCGTGCGGCCGTGGCAGGCGTCGAGGGCGGTGTTCGTCAGCAGGTTCCCCGCGGTGTCGCGCTCGACGTAGATGCCGTAACCGTCGCGGGCGTAGCCGACGAGCGTCGAGCTCCCCGTCGCGGTCGAGAGGATGCAGGGCGGGATGTCGTGGTGGTGGTAGGTCGACGACATGTCCGGAGGGCCCGCGCAGAGGTCGAGCACCTCGTGGGCGACAGCGTCGCGGCCCTCACCGTCAAGCGCGTTGTAGAGCACGACGCCGTCGTTCAAGACGCCGATCGTGCCCATCGGCAGGCAGTTCGGCTTGGCGGCTGCCTTGGGGCTCAGCGCCAGGCTCCAGGCGTAGCTCTGGGGCGCGATGCTGTTCGGGTTGCGGTCGTAGTTCGCGGCCGGGTCGCTCGCGCCGACCGGGAAGACGCCCGTCGTGTGGTCGTGCGGCAGGTCGTTCGTGTCGATGACCCGCGCCGAGCCCTTCGTCGTCACGCTCCAGGTCGCGTTCGGCCAGCTGACCTTCCCGGACACGGCCACCTTGGCGGTCGAGTCCCAGGTCTTCGCGGTCTGGTTCACCCAGGGGCCGACAGCGAATGCGCCGCCAGCGCTGCCGAAGCTCGTGACGCAGGAGTCGACGTAGCCGACCTTCGGTGACGTCGAGACGTAGCCGTCACCGAGCGGCACCGCCCTCGGGTTCACCGCCCCGACCGAGGCGGGCGTCGTCGCGTAGGCGATCGTGCCGCCGTTCGCGGTCAGCGCCAGGCCCGCGGCGGCTCCGAACGCCGTCAGCGCGACGGTCGCCAGCGCTGCCGTTGCCCAGCGGGAGCTCACGTTCGGAGCTTACACGCTGGAGCCGAGCATCGTGCGAATTGTCTCTAAAAGGACACCCCGCTCGTACGGCTTGGCCACGAACGCGGTCGGCCCGCTCTTCGCAAGCGTCACGACCGCCGGCTCGTCGGTGTAGCCCGAGCTCAGCACGACCCGCAGGCCGGGGCGCGTCTCACGCAGCGCGGCCGCGAGCTCCGGCCCGGTCATCCCGGGCATGTCCACGTCGGTCAGGAGCAGGTCGAAGGCGACGTCGTACGCGAGCACGAGCGCCTCGTCGCCGGAGGCAGCAGCGATCACGCGGTAGCCCGCCGTCTCGAGCAGCTCTCCGACGAGCTCGCGGACGAGGTCGTTGTCCTCGACGAGCAGGATCGCTGCATCGCGCTCCGCACCGGCGTATGTGCCCTGCTCCATCCCCCCGCTCCAAGTACCCGGTTGCCAGACAATTGTCAATACGCGAAACTCGCGCCGACTCCTTGGCCCGAGCCAGGAGAGACGCGGCTAGAATCGCGGCGAGCGCCCTCTTAGCTCAGTTGGTAGAGCACCTCCATGGTAAGGAGGGGGTCAACGGTTCGAGTCCGTTAGAGGGCTCTGCAAAAGCGCCGCAAAGCGGCGCTTTTCTTTTCGCAGGGCGCGTTCTGCCCCACCGGATCGGTGGTCGCTCGAGACGCCGGCGATTCCCCCCTGCCTAGGGGATCGCCGATCTGACTCCCACTGTGGTCGACGACGGGCTAGCCGAGATCGGAGACAGGCACGACGTTGAGGACTCGATCGAGCCCGGTGATCTCGAAGATCTTGCGGGCGTGGGAGCGAACGCCGGTGATCTTGAAGGACCCATTCCGCTCCTCGACGAGCTTGGCCGCGGCGAGGAACACGTTCAGGGCGGTCGTATCGATGAAGCTCGTCTCGGTCAGGTTGATCGCAACCTGCCTGATGCTTTCGCCGTCAAGCGCTCGGAGTACCTCGGATTCCAAGAGTGGAGCGGTGGCCAGATCGAGCTCGCCCACGACGGTGATGTCACACCGCTCGAGGGCAGAAAGCCGGGTCTCAACCCTGAACGGGACAACCTCGTCGTCGGCGAGGCGGTCGGGGTCGGCCTCGGTGGCCCCGGATGCGTCATTCATGATCGTCCTTCCCAAACGGGGCGGCGATCGGCGCTGTTTGCCGGTCATGCGGGTCGCGCTGATCGTCGCACTGCTCGGCTTCGGCTGGTACAGCCGGCGGCAGGCGCAGCGGGCCCCCGTCGAACGGGACCCCGCCGCGCTGCCTGAAGCCGACTAGCTCAGGTCGAAGCGGTCGAGGTCCATGACCTTGACCCAGGCGGCGACGAAGTCCCTGACGAACCGTTCCCTGGCGTCGTCCGAGGCGTAGACCTCGGCGAGGCTCCGCAGCTCGGAGTTCGCGCCGAAGACGAGGTCGGAGGCGGTCGCCGTCCAGCGGAGGTCGCCGCTCGTGCGGTCGCGCCCCTCGTAGACGCCGTCGTTCGCGCCCGACGCCTTCCACTCTGTGGCCATGTCGAGCAGGTTCACGAAGAAGTCGTTCGTGAGCGTCCCGGGCCGATCGGTGAGGACGCCGTGCGACGTTCCGCCCACGTTCGCGTCGAGCGCGCGGAGGCCGCCGACGAGCACCGTCAGCTGCGGCGCCGTGAGGGTCAGCATGAACGCGCGGTCGAGCAGGCCGTGCTCCAGCACGAGCGCCTCGCCCGGCTGGGCGTAGTTGCGGAAGCCGTCGAGGGTCGGCTCGAGCACCTCGAACGAGTCGACGTCGGTCTGCTCCTGCGTCGCGTCGGTGCGCCCCGGGCTGAACGGGACGACGAGCTCATGGCCCGCGTCCTTCGCCGCCTGCTCCACGGCCGCGGAGCCGCCGAGGACGATCAGATCGGCGAGCGAGACGCGCTTGCCGCCCGACTGCGCGGCGTTGAACTCCTGCTGGATCCGCTCGAGGGTCTCGAGCGCGCCCGCGAGCTCGGCCGGCTCGTTCACCGCCCAGCTCCTCTGCGGCTCGAGGCGCAGGCGGGCGCCGTTGGCACCGCCGCGCTTGTCGGTGCCGCGGAACGAGGCAGCGGCCGACCAGGCGGTCGCGACGAGGCGCGGGATCGAGAGGCCGGACGCAAGGAGCTTCTCCTTGAGCGCTGCGATGTCGGCAGCGTCGATCGGTGCGTGCTCGGCTGCCGGAACCGGGTCCTGCCAGAGCTGCGCCTCGGGCACCCACGGGCCGAGATAGCGCGAGAGCGGGCCCATGTCGCGGTGGAGCAGCTTGTACCAGGCCTTCGCGAAGGCGAGCCCGAACTCCTCGGGATGCTCGAGGAACCGGCGCGAGATCTGCTCGTACGACGGATCCAACCGCAGCGCAAGGTCGGTGGTCAGCATTCCCGGCGTGCGGTCGAGCGAGCCGTTCGCCGGATCGGGGACCGTGTTCGCTCCGGCGCCGCCCTTCGGCTGCCACTGCTTCGCCCCCGCCGGGCTCTCGGTCAGCTCCCAGTCGTACTGGAACAGGTTCTGGAAGAAGCCGTGACCCCAGGCCGCCGGTGTCGACGTCCATGTCACCTCGAGCCCGCTCGTGATCGTGTCGCCGCCCTTGCCGGAGGCGTACGAGCTCGTCCAGCCGAAGCCCTGCTGCTCGAGCGGCGCGGCCTCGGGCTCGGGACCGACGTGGTCGGCCTTCGACGCGCCGTGCGTCTTGCCGAAGGTATGGCCCCCGGCGATCAGCGCCACCGTCTCCTCGTCGTTCATCGCCATCCGCGCGAACGTCTCGCGGATGTCGCGCGCGGCGGCAAGCGGGTCGGGCACGCCGTTCGGGCCCTCAGGGTTCACGTAGATCAGCCCCATCTGCACCGCGCCGAGCGGACCGGCGAGCTTGCGCTCGCCGCTGTAGCGCTCGTCGCCGAGCCAGGTGTCCTCGGGGCCCCAGAAGATCTCCTCGGGCTCCCAGACGTCCTCGCGCCCGAAGCCGAAGCCGAACGTCTCGAGGCCCATCGACTCGATCGCGACATTGCCGGCGAAGACGAGCAGGTCGGCCCACGAGAGCTTCTGGC
>CAIYXH010000060.1 GCA_903930195.1 uncultured Actinomycetes bacterium
CGACCGAGGACCAGATCCGCACCGCCATGAACGGACATCTCTGCCGCTGCGGCACCTATCCGCGGATTCTCACCGCGATCCAGCAAGCCGCAGCAGTCATCGCCAAGGGAGGCGCATAGCCATGACAGGTTTCATGCACGAGAAGGAGTTTTCGCGCCGCACGTTCCTCAAGAGCGCGGGTGCGATGACGATCGGATTCTCGGCCCTCGGCGCTCTTGCCGGGACATCCGAGGCGGCGAGCGATCCGAACCAGTTCGCCTCGTTCGGCCCCGCCGATTCGAACTCGATCGACTCGTGGCTCGTGATCAACGCCGACAACACGGCGACGGTCAAGCTCGGCAAGGTCGAGCTCGGCCAGGGCTCCGTCACGGGGCTGATCATGGTCGCGGCCGAGGAGTTGAACATGGACGCGAGCCAGCTCACGTTCATCGGCAACGACACCGACATCACGCCGAACCAGGGAACGACGGCCGGTAGCTCCGCGATCAGCACGGGCGGCAAGCAGGTCCGGGCGGCGGCGGCAGCGGCCTCTCAGGCGCTGCTCGGGCTCGCCTCGACGCAGCTCGGCGTACCCGCCGGGAGTCTCTCGGTGAAGTCGGGCACGGTCTCGGGCGGCGGCAAGACCGTCACCTACGGCCAGCTGCTCGGCGGCAAGCTGTTCAACGTCCAGATGGCGTCGCTGTACAACCTGGCGCCGAGCGTGGCGCCGAGCGTGGCGCCGACGGGTGCGTCGACGTCGAGCGCCACCTCCGGCCTCGCAGCCTCGGAGTCGGTTCCGGCGCCGGGCTTCATCGCCTCGCCGGGGGCCGGTCTCGCACCGGGTGCGCCGGGCACCAAGCCGGTGTCGCAGTACTCGATCGTCGGTGTCTCGCCGGGCCCGCCCCGCGTCGACATCCCGGCCAAGGTGAACGGTTCGTACACCTACGTCCAGAACGTCCGCGTCCCGGGGATGATGCACGGCCGTCTCGTGCGTCCCCGCGGCCAGGGCGCCTACGGCGACGGGACGAACCCGACGGTCCTCTCGGTCGACGCGAGCTCGATCGCGCACATCCCGGGGGCCAAGGTGCTCCAGAAGAAGAACTTCCTGGCGGTCGTCGCGCCGCAGGAGTACGACGCGATTCAGGCCGCGGCCCAGCTCAAGGTCAAGTGGGCGCCGCTGCCGAAGCTGCCGGGGAGCGGAAACCTCTGGACGCAGATGCGCCAGCAGGACACCGCGGGCCAGGTCCGGGCAGCGATCGCGGTCAACGTCGGCAACGTGGACGCGGCGCTTGCCTCGGCGGCGCATGTCGTCAGCCAGACGTATACGTACCCCTACAACGGCCACCTGCCGATCGGCCCGACCTGCGCGGTCGCGGACGTCGTCGGCAGCGGCTGCCGGATCTTCTCGAACACGCAGAACGCCTACGGCACCCGCGCGAGCGTCGCGGCCATGATCGGCCTCAACGCGAACCAGGTGCGCGTCACCTACTACGAGGGCTCCAGCGTCTACGGGAACGCGCCGTACGACGATGCGGCCATGGCTGCTGCAGTCATGTCGCAGATGGTCGGCAAGCCGGTTCGGCTCCAGTTCATGCGCTGGGACGAGCACGGCTGGGACAACTACGGCCCGCCGCAGCTGAACGACGTCCGCGGCGGCGTCGACGCGAACGGGAAGCTCATCGCGACCGACATGACGATGCTCACCGTTCCGTGGTTCACGACGCGTCCGGTCGAGGCGATGCTCGGCTACCAGCAGGTGTTCTCGACCTCGGCGAACATCGACTCGACGAACAACGGGACGCAGTACAACATCCCGAACCGTCGCGTCACCGGCAAGTCCCTGCCGCTGCAGAACGCCTACTTCAAGTCGATCTGGCTGCGGGCTCCCGCAGCGCCGCAGACGACCTGGGGCTACGAGCAGATGGTCGACGAGCTCGCCTATGCGGCGAAGCTCGATCCGTACACGTTCCGCCTCAACAACATCGCGACGCTGGCAACCGACGAGGCGAACGGCATCACGGCGCTGACCTGGGATCGGTGGAAGAACGTGATCGTCCGCACGGCCCAGCTCGCCGACTGGAAGCCGAAGGTCGCCGCCTCCGCGGTCGGGACGGGGAACATCGTCACCGGTCGCGGGATCGCGCTCGGCAGCTTCGCCGGGACGCCGGTCGCGGTCGTCGCCGACATCCAGGTGAACAAGAAGACCGGGAAGATCACCCCGCTGCACTTCTACTGCGCCCAGGACACGGGGCTCACGGTGTATCCGGGGGGGATCACGAACCAGTCCGAGGGCAGCCTGATCCAGGGTGCGAGCCGGGCCCTCAACGAGGAGATCGCGTTCAACAGCACCCAGGTCACGAGCCTGGACTGGATCTCGTATCCGATCATGCGCTTCCTGGATGCGCCGAAGATCACCTTCGACTACATCCAGCGCACGGACATCCCGGCCGTGAGCACGGGCGCGCTGCAGGCGAACGGCACGTCGGCTCCATCCGGAACGACCGCGGGGGGCGTCTTCGCGAGCGGTTCGGGCGAGCCCCCGTCGACCTGCGTCGGCGCGGCGATGGCGAACGCCTTCTTCGACGCGACAGGTGTGCGGATGCGCACCGCGCCGATGACG
>CAIYXH010000061.1 GCA_903930195.1 uncultured Actinomycetes bacterium
CTCGACAAGGCGCGGAGTGCGATCGCGAAGGGCGACCACGCCGTGGTCGCCGAGGGCAACACCGACGTGCTCGCACTCCATCAGGCCGGCTTCGGCACCGTCGTCGCCTGCATGGGCACGGCGCTGACCGAGGCGCAGCTCCGCGAGCTGCAGCAGCTGACCAAGCGGATCTCCCTCGCCTTCGACGGTGATGCGGCCGGCGAGTCGGCGACCCTGCGCGGGATGGAGCTTGCGGTCAAGGCCGGCTTCGACGTGAAGGTTGTCGCGCTCCCGCCGGGTGTCGACCCTGCAGACGATCCTGTCGGCTTCGCGCGCCTCCTCGAGCAGGCGAAGCCGTACGTCCTCTACCGCACGCAGATCGAGGCGCAGCGCGCCGAGGACCGCGAGACGGGGCGGAAGACGGTCAAGGAGTTCCTCGACAGCGTTCCCGAGTCGCTCCACCGTCAGGCTGCCTGGCGCTGGGCGAACGACTTTTTCGGGATCTCGATCCCGCTCCGTGGCGCAGGAACGGCGAGCGCTGCTGCGGCCCCGTCGGCGCGCGTGGTGCAGGCAGGCGACAGGCTCGAGCGGAACGCCCTGGCCGGCGTGATCGCCCATCCGGAGCTCAAGGCGATCCTGGCCGAGATGCCGGTGGCGCACTTCCACGCCCCGGCAACGCGTGCCGTCCGCAATCACCTCGTCGACGGGGCAGCGCTCGACGAGGAAGCGACGGCGCTGCTCGCCGAGCTCGATGCCCGCGCGGTGGCCGAGGGGATCGACAAGCTCACCGCGGAAGAGCTGCTCCTGCGGCTCTCCGAGCGCGAGGTGCTCGCGCTGCTCAAGCAGACAGGTCTCGACGACCGGATGAAGGAGCTGCAGGAGGATCTCGCACGGATCCAACGGGCGCTCGCGGCGCTGGGCGATCCCGGGCAGGAGTAGGCCCGTGGTCGTGCCCGAGCGCTTTCGCCCGGCGGTGCAGGCCGTCGCGGGGCTCGAAGCCCACGACCGCTACGTGGGGGCGCTGCTCTTCGGGTCGGTCGCCCGGGGAGCGACGACCGAAGCGAGCGACCTCGACGTCTGCGTCGTGGTGGCGGAGGCGAACCCCTGCGCCGCCCTCAATCATCCGCGGATCGCAGGCGTGAAGGTCGATCTCACCTTCCGCTCGTTGGAGCAGCTCGAGGGCCAGCTCGACGAGCAGCTCGCGTCGGGCGGACGCGCCCCGATGATTTTCGGGATGGCGATCCTCTTCGACAAGACGGGGCGGCTCGACGCGGTCAAGGCGCGTGCCGACGCGGCGGCGCCGAGCGAGTATGACGTCGCCGATTCGCGGTTCGACCAGTTCCTGCTCTACCACGCGAACGACAAGGTCGAGCGCGCCCTCGACGGCGACCCGGCCTCGGCGCTCTGGTCGATGCACGCGACGGTCAATGACGTCCTCAACATCCACTACCGGATCTGTGGCCGGTTCAAGGTCTCGTCCAAGAACATCCTGGCCGATCTCGACCGGTGGGACCCGGTGCTCGCCGGCGTTCTGCGGCGCTTCGTCGCCGAGGGTGACGCCCGCGCGAAGTTCGGCGCGTGGCGGGCGCTCGTCGACCATGTGGCCGGCGGCCTTGGCGGGAGGCTTCCGATCGATCGGAACCTGTGTGACTGCGAGGTCTGCACGGAGGATCTGGCCGCGCTGTTTCGCTCGAGTTGAGGTCGGTCCGCCGCCGCGATCCGCGACGGCGACGGACGTGCCTTTCGGAGCCTCAGTTGGGCGACAGGAGCTGCCGCCGAGTGCGGCCAGGGCCGAGTTCGCCTCGGCATCCGCCGCCGCGTCGTACGGGCCGGGCGAGGTGCCTGTCCACATCACGTCGCGTGCGAAGCCGGGTCGGTGACGAGTACCTTGACGGCGAA
>CAIYXH010000062.1 GCA_903930195.1 uncultured Actinomycetes bacterium
AGGATCTCGCCCTCGAACTCGATCTTCTCTTCTTTGGTGGCCATGCGATCCCCCTTTGGGGTGGTAATGCCGGGCCGGCGGCGCGTCTCCGCGCCACCGGCCCGCCAGTTCGTCAGCTGCCGGTGATCGTGACCGACTTTGCCTGGGGGCCCTTCGGGCCGTCCTCGACCTCGTACTCGACCGATGCGCCCTCGGGGAGCGACTTGAACCCCGAGCCGCCGATCGCGCTGAAGTGGACGAAAACGTCCTTGCCCGCGTCGCTAGGCGTGATGAAGCCGAAGCCCTTCGCGTCGTTGAACCACTTGACGGTTCCTGTTGCCATATCTGAAACACCTCCCCCGTACCAATGATGAACGGGAAGAGGCGGGCGCACTGTGCGCACACCGGAACCGCTCGCTAAGTCACCAGCATAACCGTTGCAGCGCCGCAACGGGGCGTCCGCCCCGAATTGCCGTCCGATGCCCTCACTACCGTAACCGCCGTGCTGCAGGACTGTCTCACCGTGATCGCGCTCGACGGATCCGTCGAGGTCTGCCGGCTCGACCTTCACGTCGAGCTCTCGCACCGTGCGGGCGACGTGATCCCCGACGGCGCCGGCGGCCACTGGCACGTCGAGGAGGTCGTCCTCGAAGAGCGCTGCCTGACGGTGCGCGCGCTCGCGGCGCCGGTCGCGCTGCCTCGGCGCCGCACGGCACCTGCACGTCGCGCCGCCTGACGAGGGGCTGTCCCCGCAGGGGGCTGTCCCGGTGTTGACGTTCGGCTGAGACCGGGACAGCCCCGATAGACCCGGGACGGTCGCTCGAGACTGCGCGCGCGTCAGGAGACGCTGAGCTCGCCGCTCATCCCGGTGAGGTCGAGCACGCTGCGCGCGACGCTCTCCGGTGGCGCGACGATCTCGAAGGCCGTGCCGGCGCTGTCGAGCTTCCGGGCGAGCTGCGTGATCAACCGGAGGCCTTGGCTGTCGATGTACTCCACGGCTGCGAGGTCGAGGACGAGCTTTGCCTGCCCCTCGCTCGCGCGGTCGATCGTGCGCTGCAGGCGGTCGATGTTCGAGAGGTCGATCTCGCCGCTGAGCCAGATCACGAGCCCGTCGGGCCGGCTCTCCTGCCTCATCTGCGCGAGCTCGTCGCTCATGCGGTTGCGAGGCGGAAGCGGACGGTCGTGCCGGTCGCGTCGGTCTCACGCGTAAAGGCGACGGTGAGGTTGCGCATGATGTCGGTGCCGCGACCGCGATCCTCTTCGCTCCCGGCGGATGCCGGACGGAACGAGCCGAAGTCCCGCACGACCACGTCGATGTCGCCATCGGGAGCCAGCGCGATCTCGACCTGTACCTCGCCGTCGGACCGCTCCCAGTAGGCGTGCTCGACGGCGTTCCCCGCCGCCTCGCCGACGGCGAGCAGCAGGTTGCCGGCGGTCTGGGCCGAGAGGGCCTGCTCGGCGAGCCAGCGCCGCATCGCGGCGCGCAACGCGCGGAGCTCCTCGGGGCGCGAGGGAAACACGTGCCGCAGCGGCGTCCCTGGACCGCGCAGCCGCAGCGCGAGCACGGCGACGTCGTCGTCGCGCTCGTGCTCGACGCCGAGGGCCGACACGAGCCGGTCATAGACGGCGTCCACCGGAGCGTCGGCGAGAGCCGGAGCCGCAGCGACGAGCCGCGCGAGACCGTCCGAGAGCCGTTCGCCGCGCCGCTCGACGAGCCCGTCGGAGTAGAGGACGAGCAGCGAGCCGGGCTCGAGCGTTGTCGCTGCCGTTCGCCGCGGACGGGCAGGGCCGCCCGAGAGCGGCGCCGACTGCGCCTGGTCGAGGACGGTGACCGCGCCGCCGGGAGCCACGACGAGCATCGGCGGATGACCGGCCGAGGCGTACTCGAGCACGCCGCTGGCGGGATCGAGGATCGCGTAACACACGGTGGCGAAGTCGGTGGTCTGCGAGCGGCGGAGGTAGCCGTCGAGCCGCTCGAGCAGCTCGCCGGCGCTCGGCGCATGCTCGGCGAGCGCCGCAAGCGCCGTACGCATCTGGCCCATCGCGGCCGCAGCAGCAAGGCCGTGCCCGACCACATCCCCGACCGTC
This sequence comes from uncultured Actinomycetes bacterium, assembly GCA_903930195.1. Taxonomy (GTDB): domain Bacteria; phylum Actinomycetota; class Thermoleophilia; order Gaiellales; family Gaiellaceae; genus PALSA-600. The sequence goes on from CAIYXH010000062.1 coordinate 2,068, forward strand.
ACCGCGATCCGGCCGTCGGGCAGCGTGAAGGCGTCGTACCAGTCGCCGCCGACCTCGAGCCGGTCGCTGCCGGCCTCGTAGCGCGCAGCGCAGCCGACGCGTGGGTCGTCGAGCTGGCGGCTCGGCAGCAGCGCGCGCTGCAACCCGAGCGCGATCTCGCGCTCTTCCGCCTCCTGGGCGCGCAGGGCAGCCTCGGTGAGCGTTCGCTCGTGGACGTCGGTGCAGGTTCCCACCCACTCCGTGACTGCACCTTCCTCGCCGACGACAGCCGTGGCCCGGACGACCACGTAGCGGTAGTCGGCGGAGAGCGCGTGCCAGAGCCGGCCTTCGAGCGCGAGGACGGCGGTGCCGTCGCGCACGAGGCTCCACGCCTCGCGGATCCGGGGGCGATCGTCGGGATGGAGCGCCGCCATCCAGCCGTCGCCGCCGTAGACCTCGGGCTCCTGGCCCGTATAGGCCTCCCACGCCGGCTGCGGCTCGACGAACCGCCCGGCCGGATCGGCCGTCCAGGGAACATCGGTGATGATCGAGACGAGCGAGCGGAACCGCCCCTCGCTCCGGCGCAAGGCCTCGGCGGCCTGGGCCGCCGAGGCGACGTCGAGCGCCGTCGCGTGCAGGAAGCGCACCTCCCCGCGCTCGTCCCGGATCGGGTGCACCGCGAAGTCGATGACGCCGAGCGCGCCCATCGCGTTGCGATACGGGAGCGTCTCGCGGAAGACACTGCCTGCGGCGGCGCTCGCGACCGCCATCCGGACGCGGCTCTTGTCGGCCGCGCTCGTCCACCACGGGCCTCCCCAGAACGGGCGCTGCAGGACGTCGTCGCGGAGATAGCCGCAGCCCTCGATCGCCACGGCGTTCGCCTCGAGCAGCGTGCCCGCGGTGTCGGTGATGGCGGCGAAGAGGCCGGACTGGTTGAAGACAGACTCGAACTTGGCCGTGGCAGCCTTCAGGGCTGCGTCGGAGCGCTTGCGCGCCGTCACGTCGCGGATGATCTTCGAGGCGCCCACGACCTTCCCGGTCGTGTCGCTGAGCGGCGAGATCGAGAGCGAGACCTGCAGGCGCGTCCCGTCCTTGGCGACGCGGACCGTCTCGTAGTGGTCGATGTACTCGCCCGCATAGAGCTTCGCGAGGATCTCGTCCTCCTCGGAGAGGAGCTCCTCGGGGATCAGGGTGCGGATGTTGCGGCCGACGATCTCCTCGGAGCTGTAGCCGAAGATCCGCGCGGCGCCGGCGTTCCAGGTGCGAATCGTCCCGTCGAGGTCCTTGCTGACGATGCCGTCGCTCGAGGTCTCGACGACGGCGGCCAGATGCGCGAACCGACGCTCCTGCTCCCAGCTCGGGAGCAGATCCTCGATCGACGTCGGGTCCATCACGTGTTCCACCGCTTTCCGCCCTTTCGCCATGGCGCCGCGACGCCCTGCGCCGCCCGCCGCAGCGCTCGGACATCAGTATCCCGATTCACGAATCCGTAAACCGGCCTTACGCTGTGGGCGCCATATTTGACTTCAGTCAGCCCCGCCCTACACTCGGTTCCCTGTGACGGCAACGCCGTTCCGAGAGAGCGCCCTCGGTCAACTGTTCGAAGGAATCCCCCTCGGCGTGTACGTCCTCGCACTCGACGACCTCGCCTCCCCGGCGAGCCTGCGCGTCCGCTTCGCGAACGCGGCGAGTGAGAGCCTCGTCGCCGTCGCCCCCGAGGGCATCGAGGGACGCCTCCTCGGCGACTGCTTTCCCGCGTCTCTCGAGCCCGGCGGCATCGGCGAGCTCTACTACGACGTGATCCTCGAGGGCGTCCCCCGCGACCTGGGCGTACGCCCGTCGACGCAGCCGAATGCCTTGCGCCGCCGGCTCCAGATCGGCGCCTACCCCCTCGACGAGAGCTCGATCGTCGTCCTCGTCCACGACGTAGACGTCGAGCCGCGCCACATCGCCGCGCTCGCGGCGATCGTCGAGTCGGCGGGCGACGCGATCCTCAGCAAGGACCTCGACGGCACGATCCTCACCTGGAACCGCGCGGCCGAGACGCTCTACGGCTACACCCCGGAGGAGATCATCGGGCGGCCCGTCGCGACGCTGCTCCCCGCCGATCGTCCGACGGAGATGGTGGAGATCCTCGCGCGCCTCCGCCGCGGCGAGACGGTGTCGCACTTCGAGACGGTGCGAACGTGCAAGGACGGCACGGCGCTCGACGTCTCGGTCACGATCTCTCCGATCCGCGGGCCGTCGGGTGAGGTCATCGGCGGAACCTCGATCGCGCGCGACATCAGCGAGCGGCGCAGGCTCGAGGAGCAGGTCCGCCACGCGGTCAAGATGGAAGCAGTCGGGCGCCTCGCCGGCGGCATCGCCCACGACTTCAACAACCTGCTCACCGCGATCAACGGCTACGCGGCACTTTGGCTCGACCGCAACGAGGCGAGCCTCGACAGCGGCCCGATCCGCGAGGTCCTCCGCGCCGGCGAGCTCGCTGCCGAGCTCACGCACGAGCTGCTCTCCTTCGGCCGGACCGATCCGAGCGGCCCCGAGCTCGTCGACGTGAACGAGGTCGTCACCGTGTCCGAGAACCTGCTGCAACGGCTGCTCGGAGACGAGATCCGCGTCACGCTGACGCTCACCGACGGGCTTCCGACCGCCGCCTGCGATGCCGGCAAGCTCGAGCAGATCCTCGTCAACCTCGTGGTCAACGCCCGCGACGCGATGCCCGATGGCGGCACGGTCTCGTTCTCCACCGACCTCGTCGAGCTGGGCGCCGCCTAAGTCGCGACCCACCACGGGGTCGAGCCGGGCCGCTACGTCAGGATCGTCGTCAGCGATACGGGGACGGGGATGACACGCGAGGTGCGCGAGCGCGCGTTCGAGCCGTTCTTCAGCACGAAGGGCAAGGAGGGCACCGGACTCGGCCTCGCGAGCGTCTACGGCATCGTCGAGCAGATCGGCGGGCACATCTGGCTCTCCACGGAGCCCGGTCGCGGGACGACGTTCAACATCTACCTCCGCGAGGTCGCCGGCGCCGCCTCCGAGCCGGACACCCCTGCCGCATCCGTCGCGAGGCGCCCGCTCAACATCCTGCTCGTCGAAGACCAGGACGCCGAGCGCGAGCTCGCCCTCGCGACGCTCGAAGGCGCGGGGCACACCGTCGTCGCTGCCTCGAGCGGCGAGCTCGCGCTCGTCCACATCGCCGCTGCGTCGCGCATGATCGACGTCGTCGTCACGGATCTGATGCTGCCGGGGATCTCCGGCCTCGAGCTCGCGCAGCAGGCGAGGGAGGCCCGTCCCGGGCTGTCTACCGTGGTGATGACGGGATATGCCGGCGGTCGGGCCGACCAGCCGGACGACACCCCACGCGAGCTGACCTTCCTGACGAAGCCGTTCCGCATGCGCGCGCTGCTCGACGCGGTCGACAACGCGTTCGCCCGGCGCCCGCGCTGAGCCGTCGCATAGGCTCCTGCGCGTGCAGGCACTGCTCTTCGATTGCGACGGCGTCCTCGCCGACACCGAGCGCTACGGGCACCTCCCGGCGTTCAACCGCACGTTCGCCGAGCTCGGCGTGCCGCTGCACTGGTCGGACGAGGAGTACGCGCAGCGGCTCCTGATCGGTGGCGGCAAGGAGCGCGTCAACTCCGCGCTGACACCCGAGCTCGCTGCCGAGGCGGGCATCCCGACCGACGCCGAGGGGCGGCGCGACTGGCTCGCAACGTTCCACGCGCGCAAGACCGAGAACTTCGCGGAGCTCGTCGAGAGCGGTGCGCTCCCGGCACGTCCAGGGCTCGTCGACCTCGTCGACGCAGCGATCGAAAAGGGGCTCAAGCTCGCCGTCGTCTCGACGACTGCCGAGCGCTCGGCGCGCGCGGTGCTCGAGAGCACGATCGGCCCCGAACGTGCGGCGCACTTCGCGTACTTCGTCGGCGACATGGTCCCGGCGAAGAAGCCCGATCCGGGGATCTACCTGCTGGCGCTGGCCGAGCTCGGCGTCGACGCCTCCGAGGCCGTCGCGGTCGAGGATTCGCGCAACGGCCTGCTCGCAGCGGTCGGCGCCGGCATCGCCTGCATCGTGACGCCAAGCGCCTACACGCACGACGAGCGCTTCGACGAGGCGGCACTCGTTGTTGCCGGGCTCGACGACCCGGCCGCGAGCCTCGACCGCCTGGCCGCACTCACCACGTAACCATCTGGTCTCACCCCGTCAACCGCCGTTCGGCCAGTTGGGGTGGAGATCGTCGAACAACTGTATGTAGAGTGCCCGCAGGGTGCGGGCCAGGGGGTTACAGCAGGGGGTCGGTCACACGCGTTTGCGCGCCGGTCTGGCCGCTCTCGCGACGGCGCTCGTCCTGCTCGTCCCGGCTGCGCTCGCCGGCACCGTCACCTCGGCGCCGGCTCCGATTGCGATCGGCGCGCTGCTCTCGCTGACGGGCGGCGGCAACGTCTACGGCCCGCAGCAGGCGAAGGCGGCCGAGCTCGCCGTCGCCCAGGTCAACGCCGCAGGCGGTGTCGACGGCGTCCCGCTCAAGCTGATCGTCCGCGACGACAAGTCGAACCCGGCCTACGGCCGCAAGATGATGCAGCAGCTGATCCAGAAGGACGGCGTGATCGCCGTGCTGGGGCCAACGCTCTCGATCGTCGCCGTGGCCTCCGACGCGCTCGCGAACCAGCTGCAGACGACGGTGCTCGCGGTCAGCAACACCGCCAACGGCATCGTCGGCACGTGCGCCTACGCGTGCACCTGGGTCTGGCGCGACAGCCTCGGCGAGTCGATCGCCGTGCCCGCGAACGTCTCCGAGTACGTCCTCGAAGCGCACCCGACCTCGGCAGCGCTGATCTTCGTCGACCACGACGTCCTCGGTGAGGACGAGGCCGACCTCGCCTCCACGACCTTCGCCCAGAACAGCGTCAAGGTCATCTCGCGCGGCCTGGTCGACACCGAGGGCACGAACGTCGCCCCGGTCGTCGCCAAGGCGGTCGCGAAGAAGCCGGGCGTGATCTTCGTCGGCGCCTCCTTCGGCGGGATCGCGGCCGACGTGATGAAGGACGCGCGCAAGGACGGCTACACCGGCACCTTCCTCGGCGGCAACACCTTCAACTCGGGCGTCACCGCCGGCCTTGCCGGCAGCGCCGGTGCCGGCGCCCGCAGCGCATCCGCCTGGTACTCGGGGAACGACTTCCCGGCGAACACCAGCTTCGAGTCGAGCTACCGGCAGCGCTACGGGTCCGCGCCCGACCAGTTCGCCGCCCAGGCCTACGTCGGCGTGAACATCCTCGCCGACGCGCTCGGCCGAGGCGCCGCAACGAGCTCGAAGCCGCTTGCCGCGCGCCGCGCGATGGTCCAGGCGTCGATGGACAACGTCGCGCTGACGACGCCGCTCGGGTCGTTCCGCTTCACCGCCGACCACGACGTCTCGCAGATCGTCTGGATCCTCGCGATCACCAAGACCGGCGGCCATCGTCTCGTCGGCTTCTGCAATCCCACCTGTTGAGGATGAGCTGATGCTGACTCCCGGAAAGTTCCGCCACAAGGCGCTCCAGAAGATGTCGTCGCCGGAGCAGCTCGACAAGCTGCTCAAGGTCACGATCCCGCGCCGCTGGATCGGCCTCACCGGCCTGCTGCTCGTCCTCGCCGCGGTGATCGTCTGGTCGGCGAGCGCGACCGTGCCGACCACGCTCAAGGGGCCGGGCTTCCTGCTCCCCGAGGGCGGCCTCCGCGAGGTGCAGGCGCCGGTCTCCGGCACCGTCGCCTCGATCACCGTCGGGATCGGCGACCACGTGGTCGACGACGAGCCGATCGGGTCGATCGTCGACGCGCAGAAGCAGACCGTGCCCGTCCTCGCCCCGGAGACCGGCCAGGTCACCGAGGCCGATACGGTCCGGAACGCCTACGTCACCTCCGGCAGCCGCCTCACGCTCGTGCAACCGGTCGGCTTCCCGCTCGTGGTCTACGCCTACGTCTCGACCGACACCGCCGCGGGCCTCCGCCCCGGCACGGAGGCGCGCGTCAGCTTCGGGGCAGGCATCGGCGCGGGCTTCGGCTACGCGAAGGGCACCGTCCAATCGGTGAGCCAGTTCCCGACGACGGCCGAGCGTCTCGACTTCATCCTCCAGGACTCCGCGACCGTCGACACGATCACGAAGCTCGGGCCGACCAACGAGGTCGTGATCGTGATGCAGCAGTCCGCGCACACGCTGAACGGCCTCGTCTGGGGCTCCGGCAACGGGCCGCCGGGGCCGCTTCCCGCCGGCCTGCCGGCGAACGTCCAGTTCATCGTCGGCCAGCATCACCCGATCGACAACGTCCTGTAACTGGTGGTTGCGCTGGTGAGTCCGATGCTCTTTGACCGAGCGAAAACCACGCAGGCCAAGGACGCAGGGAGCCCCAATAGTCGTCCTATTGGGGCGACTGAGGACGCCGGCATGCGCCGGTTTGCAGCCGGACGAAGGGCGTCGCTACTCGCCGGAGCGGCCACATAATGAGCGCGACGGCCACACCCGAGCTCTCGCCGAAGCCGCCGAAGGCGCTCGCGAAGGAGTCGCGCCGCGTGCGCACCCCGACGGTGCTCCAGATGGAGGCGGTCGAGTGCGGTGCCGCCTCGCTCGCGATCGTCCTCGCCCACCACGGGCGCTGGGTGCCGCTCGAGGAGCTGCGCAACGAGTGCGGCGTCTCGCGTGACGGCTCGAAGGCGAGCAACATCCTCAAGGCCGCGCGCGCCTACGGGTTCGAGACGCGCGGCCTGCGGATGGAGCCGAAGGGCCTCAAGGAGGCGAAGCTCCCGGCGATCATCTTCTGGAACTTCAACCACTTCCTTGTCGTCGAGGGGTACGGCCCGAAGGGCGTCTACCTCAACGACCCGGCCTCCGGGCCGCGGCGGGTCAGCTGGGAGGAGTTCGACAGCTCCTTCACCGGCGTGCTGCTCGAGCTCGAGCCGACCGACGAGCTGACCAAGGAAGGCTCGCCGCCGTCGCTCGTCAAGGGGCTCTCGAGCCGCTTCCACGGCGGGACGAGCGCGATCGTGCTCTGCCTGCTCGCCGGCATCGGCCTGCTCGTGCCGGGCCTGCTCGTCCCGGCGGCGACGCGCATCTTCGTCAACGACGTGCTCTCGCAGGGGAACCGCTCCTGGCTCCCGATCCTGATCGTCGGCGTCGGGCTCGCCGCGGTGGCGCAGTTCTGCTTCACCTGGCTGCAGCAGATCACCCTGCTGCGGCTCTCGACGAAGCTGTCGATGTCGATGTCGACGCGGTTCATGGAGCACGTGATGCGCCTGCCGCTCCTCTTCTTCAGCCAACGCTACTCGGGCCACGTCGTCACCCGGATCCAGGTGAACGACCAGATCGCCGGGATGCTCTCGAGCCAGCTCTCGGCCTCGCTGCTCGCGCTGCTGACCTCGCTCTTCTACCTCGTGCTGATGGTGATCTACGACTGGCAGCTGACGCTGATCGCGATCGCCTTCGCCGGCACGAACGTGATCTTCCTGCGCTTCACCGCGCGCAAGCAGAAGGATGCGAGCCGGCGGCTCGCCCAGGACACCGGCAAGCTCACCGCCACGGCCGTCTCGGGTCTCTCGAACATCGAGACGTTGAAGGCGACGAGCGAGGACGCCTCGTTCTTCGCCCGCTGGGCCGGCCACCAGGCAAAGGTGCTCGACACGACGCAGTCGCTCGGCACGCCGCTCGCCGCGCTCTCGACCCTGCCGACCCTGCTCATCTCGCTCAACACCGCCGTGCTGATCGGCTACGGCGGCCTGCAGGTGATGGACCGGAACCTCTCGCTCGGGACGCTCGTCGCCTTCCAGATGCTCGCCGCCGGCTTCGTGGGGCCGATCGCCCAGCTCGTCGGCTTCGGCTCGGTGCTGCAGCAGGCCTCGGGCAACCTCGCGAGCGTCGACGACGTCCTCAACTACCCGGCCGATGTCGAGTCGATCGACCGGCAGCTCACCACCGAGGTCGAGCTCCCCGGCGACAACGGCCATCCGGTGCGCAAGCGGGTGCCGTCGCGCCTCTCGGGCCTCGTCGAGCTGACCTTCGGCTACAACCCGCTCGAGCCGCCGCTCGTGCAGGGCCTGAACCTGCGGATCGAGCCCGGCCAGCGCGTCGCGATCGTCGGTCCGACCGGGTCGGGCAAGTCGACCGTCTCGCGGATGGTCGCCGGGCTGAACCAGCCCTGGAGTGGCGAAGTCCGCTTCGACGGGATCCCGCGACCGATGCTGCCGCGGCAGCTGATCGCCTCGTCGCTCGCCTTCGTCGACCAGGAGATCCTCCTGTTCGAGGCCTCTGCGCGCGACAACCTGACCCTGTGGGATCCGACGATCCCAGAGGAGGCGATGGTGCGCGCCGCGATCGACGCGCGCATCCACGAGGATCTCGTCAAGCGCCCCGGCGGCTATGACCGGCAGATCGAGGAGGGCGGCAAGGACTGGAGCGGGGGGCAACGCCAGCGGCTCGAGATCGCCCGCGCGCTCACCGGCGACCCGGCGATCCTGATCATGGACGAGGCGACGAGCGCCCTCGACCCCCTCGTCGAGCAGGCGATCGACCAGAACATCCGTGCCCGCGGCTGCACCTGCCTGATCGTCGCGCATCGTCTCTCCACCATCAGGGATTGCGACGAGATCGTCGTGCTCAAGCAGGGCATCGCCGTCGAGCGTGGCACCCACGACGAGCTGGTCGCCCTGGGCGGGATCTACGCGGAGCTCGCAACCGAATGACCACCGCGCCGGCCTTCGCACCCGACTCGCTCCGTCCCGTCCCCGCCAACCGGCCGCTGCCGCTCGACGATCCGTCGACCGGCTGGATCGTCACCCAGGGCCGCCTCCGCCTGTTCGCGCTCCGGCGCGACGGCGAGACCTCGGCGCGCGAGGGTCTGTTCACGGTCGAGCGCGGCCAGCTGATCCTGCCGCCGCCCGCCGGGTCACCGCTCGGTCTCGTGGCGGTCGGGCTCGAAGACGACACGGTTGCCGGTGCCATCCCCCTCGCCACGCTCGAGTCGAGCATGGCCTCGGGTGCCGATCCCGAGCTGGTCGAGCTCGTGGAGGCCTGGCTCGACCGCCTCGCGGACGCCCTCAACGACACGCACCCCGAGCAGGGCGTCTCGCTGCTCGCCGACGAGACGGCCGAGCTCGCCGAGGGCGTCTGCGCCTGGCCCGCCACGCGCTTCGTCTGGGTGCACTCCGACGGCGGGCTGCGGCTCTACGACGAGCGGACGGCCGGGAACGTGCTCTTGCCGCTCCCGCCCCAGGCCTGGATCCACACCTCGACCGCGACGGCGGTGACGCCGGTCGCAAGCGCCGACGCGCTCGCGACGCCGGCGGCCTGGGCCGGCATCGTCGCGTTCCACGAAGCCCTGCTCGAGCGGCTGCGGCTCCACATCGACGACCGCGACACCGCAGCGGCCGCGAAGCTCGCGGAGCGCTCCGCGTACGAGCGCGAGCTGCGCAGCAGCACCTACACGAGCCTCGGCGCCGTGCTCGGTGGCGAGCCGCCGGCGATCCATCCCGCCGCCGAGGCCGGCGCCGTCCTCGCGGCGATGCGCCTCGTCGGCGAGGCGCAGGGCATCGAGATCGTCGCCCCTCCGCGAGGCGCCGTCGGTGCGACCACCGATCCCGTCGACACGATCGCGCGCGCCTCGGGTGTCCGCTCCCGTCCCGTCGTCTTCGAGGGCACCTGGTGGAAGGCCGCCGACGTCGGCCCGATCCTCGCGCGGATCAAGGAGGACGGCCGCCCGGTCGCGATCCTGCCACGGAAGCTCGGCGGCTACGAGATCGCCGACCCGGCCGATGCGACGCGCACGCCCGTCGACGAGCAGACCTCGGAGGTGCTCGCCGAGGACGGTCACATGCTCTACCGGGCGATGCCGACGCATCCGCTGAGCGGCAAGGACGTGCTCCGCTTCGTGCTCACGCCGATCGCCGGCGACCTCCGCCGCCTCGGTGTCTACGCGATCGTCGCCGCGGGCCTCTCGCTGCTGACGCCGGTGCTGACGAAGAAGATCTTCAACGACGTCGTCCCGAACCTGCAGCGCTCGAACCTCGTCTGGCTGACGATGCTCCTCGTCGTCTTCGCGTTCTCGACCTTCGCCTTCGGGCTCGCGCAGCAGATTGCCGTGCTGCGCGTCCAGGGGCGCGCCTCGACCGAGGTGCAGGCGGCGCTCTGGGACCGCGTGCTCGACCTGCCGCTCCCGTTCTTCCGCAACTACGCGGCGGCGTCGCTCGCGATGCGCGTGATGGGCATCGAGCAGATGCGGCTCCTCGCCACCTCCGTCGTCGTCACCGCGGTGCTCGCGATCCCGGTCGGCATCGCGAACCTCGTGCTCGCGTTCGTCCTCAACGTCCGGCTCGGCCTCTTCGGCCTCGTCGCGATCGTGATCGTCGCGGTCGTGATGTCGCTCTTGATCCGCTTCCAGGTGCCGCGCCAGCGCGCCGTCCAGACGGCGAACAACGACCTCTTCGGCGTCTCGCTGCAGCTCGTCGAGGCCGTCGGCAAGCTCCGCGTCGCCGACGCCGAGCGCCGCGCCTTCGCCGAGTGGGGCAGCCGCTTCACGAACCTGAAATCGCGCTTCTACGATGCGCAGCGCGGCTTCGCGGCCGCGACCGCCTTCGTCGTCGCCGCACCCGCGATCGGCGCGCTGTTGCTGATCGTGGGCGCCTCGACGCTCAAGCCCGGCTCGCTCTCGGGCGCAACGTTTCTCGCGTTCAACACCGCCTTCATCCAGGCGCTGACGGCGATCACAGGCCTCACCGCCGTGGCGACGTTCATGGCGCAGGCGATCCCGCTCTGGGAGAACACGAAGCCGATCCTCCAGTCGGAGCGCGAGACGAGCACCGTCAAGTCCGACCCGGGCGAGCTGCGCGGGCGGATCGAGATGAGCCACATCTCCTTCCGCTACGCCGAGGACGGCCCGCTGATCCTCGACGACGTCTCGTTCACGGCCGAGCCGGGCGAGTTCGTCGCGTTCGTCGGGCCGTCGGGCGCCGGCAAGTCGTCGATCATGCGCGTCCTCCTCGGCTTCGAGGAGCCCGAGGTCGGCACCGTCCGCTTCGACGGCAAGGACATCGAGACCCTCGACCCGCGCGCGTATCGCCGCCAGATGGGCGTCGTCGTCCAGAGCGCGCGCCTGATGGCCGGCGACATCTTCACGAACATCGTCGGCGCCCGCCCGCTCTCGGTCGAGGAGGCCTGGGAGGCCGCGGATGTCGCCGGCATCCGCGCCGACATCGAGGCGCTCCCGATGGGGATGCACACCCACATCTCCGAGGGTGCGGGGACGTTCTCGGGCGGCCAGCGCCAGCGGATGCTGATCGCCCGTGCCGTCGTCGGCAAGCCGCGCATCCTGCTCTTCGACGAGGCGACGAGCGCCCTCGACAACAAGACGCAGGCCGCCGTCTCGGAGGCGATCGAGCACCTCCGCGCCACGCGCATCGTCATCGCGCATCGTCTCTCGACCGTTCGGCAAGCCGACAAGATCATCGTCCTCGAGGCGGGCCGGATCGTGCAGCAGGGCCGCTACGACGAGCTGATCGAGGTCGAGGGTCCATTCCAGCGACTCGCGCGGCGGCAGTTGGCATGACCCACGACGAAGGGCTCCATGCAGCCGAGATGGCGACCGTCCCGCCGGCGGTGCCGCCGGCCGAGGTGAAGTCGCACCGCGCCGCGATGCACCCACTCGACGAGCTCGCACTGATCGAGCGCACCGAGTGCCACCAGAAGCGGCCGTGGGCCTTCTGGCTGCTGCTCCTGCCGCTCGCGACGATCATCTACCCCCCGGTCTACGACCGCCACAACCCGGTGATCGGCGGAATCCCGTTCTTCGTCTGGTATCAGCTGATCGCCGTTGCCTTCGGCGGGCTGACCACGGCGCTCGTCTACGTCCTGCGCGGCACCGAGCGCTCGGTGGCCGAATGATCCTCGGCGCGATCGAGGTCACGCAGGCGATCGTGATCGGCTGCGCGTTCGCGCTGATCACGGTCGTCGGCCTCCTCGCCGGCCGCTGGCATACGACCCCACCGGAGCCGGGCGTCGAGACGAACGAGCTCGACGAGTGGGCGCTCGGCGGCCGCGGCTTCGGCGGCATCCTCACCTGGTTCCTGCAGGGCGGGAGCGTCTACACGACCTACGCCTTCATCGCCGTCCCGGCGCTCGTCTACGGCGGTGGCGCGATCGGCTTCTTCGCCCTGCCGTACCTGGTGATCACCTACATGATCGCCTTCATCCTCGTCCCGAAGCTCTGGGACCTCGCCCGGGCGCGCGACTACGTCACCCCCGCCGACTTCGTCAAGGACCGCTTCGGCAACCCGTGGCTCACCGGGGCGGTGACGCTCACCGGGCTCGTCGCGACGATGCCGTACATCGCCCTCCAGGTCTACGGGATCGAGATCTGCATGTCGCAGATCGGCCTGCCGGTGGAGGTCTCGCTCTGGAGCGCGTTCGTCCTGCTCGCGGTGATCACCTACGTCAGCGGGCTGGGCTCGGCGACGCTGATCGCGATCATCAAGGACGTCTTCATCTGGATCACCGTCATCGTCGCGGTCATCTACATCCCGATCCATTTGGGCGGCTACACGAAGGCCTTCTCGCATGTGCCCGCGACGCAGTTCACCCTGCCGGGGAACCTGTACGTCGACTACGCGACGCTCGCGATCGGCTCCGGGCTCGCGCTCTTCCTCTACCCGCACACCATCACGGGCGCGCTCTCGGCGCGGAGCCGCTACACCGTGCAGCGCAACAGCATCCTCCTGCCGATCTACACGCTGATGCTCGGCGTCATCGCCGTGCTCGGCTACCTGGCGGTCGCCGCCGGCGTGAAGCCGGATCACCACTACGGCAACAACGTCGCCGTCCCGGCGCTCCTCGACAAGGTCTTCCCGCCCTGGTTCGCCGGCTTCGGGCTCGCCTCGATCGCCATCGGAGCGCTCGTCCCCGCGGCGATGATGGCGATCGCCGCCGCGAACCTCTTCTCGCGCAACATCTACCTCGAGCTGAAGCCGAACGCGACGCCGAAGCAGCAGGTGAAGGTGTCGAAGCTCGCCTCGCTCGTCGTCAAGTTCGGGGCCGTCGGCTTCGTGCTCTTCATCCCCACCACTTTCGTGATCAACTTCCAGCTCGCGGCCGGCGTCTGGATCCTGCAGACGCTCCCGGCGGTGTTCATCGCGCTCGTCTGGCGCGGGATCGACGCCAAGGCGACGCTCGTCGGCTGGGCCGTCGGGACGACGCTCGGCACCACCCTGCTGGTCAAGGTCCACTTCGCCAAGTCGAGCTACGACTTCGGCTTCGGCGACCACCGCTCGACGATGTTCATCGGCATTCCGGCACTCGTCGCGAACCTGCTCGTTGTCCTCGTTGGCACGGCAGTCGTGCGTCTGTTTCGTGGCAATCCGGTGACGGTCCCCGGCGAGGGCGCGTCGGAATGAACCGCAGGCAACAGCGGCTCAGCGACTGTGATAGGACACAGGCGGGGAGAGCGTCGTTCAGCCACGGGGGAGTGGCCGGCCGACGTCGACTAGAATACGTTTCGATGGGGGATGTGCGATGCCTCGCGTGGTCGCCCTAGGTCACCCCACGGTGCACCTGCACGTATCACCAAACAGGAAGGAACCG
>CAIYXH010000063.1 GCA_903930195.1 uncultured Actinomycetes bacterium
ACGACGGTGCGCGGCGAGCTGCAGGAGCTTCTGCGCGAGTACCAGCTGCCGACGCTTCTCGTTACCCACGACTACGAGGACGCAGCCTCGCTCGCCGACAAGGTCGGGGTGATTGTCGACGGCCGCCTGCGCCAGCTCGCCACGCCGCAGGAGATGGTTGCGCACCCGGCCGACGCCTTCGTCGCCTCGTTCACCGGCGCCAACCTGCTCCACGGGGTCGCGCGGAACGACGGCGAGCTCACCGCCATCGCGCTCGACTCCGGCGAGACCATCTACTCGTCCGACCCTGGCTCGGGCAACGTCGGCGTCGTGATCTACCCCTGGGAGGTCGTGGTCGGCACGACCCGCGCCGGCGACGACTCGATGCGCAACTGCGTCGAGGGCGAGATCCGCTCGATCGTCCACGTCGCGAACCGCGCACGCGTGCGGATCGGGCCGGTGATCGCCGAGGTCACCGACGCATCGCTCGGGCAGCTCGGGCTTGCCGTCGGCACGCACGCGGTCGCCTCGTGGAAGGCGACCGGCACCCGCCTCGTCGCCTACGGCGCGGCCGAGGCCGCAGTCGTCGCCGAGAGCGCGTAACGCAGAAAGAGGTGGTCGGCGTCGCGGCGGACGCCGAGGAGCCGGCCGCGCGTGAGGTCGGGCAGCAGGTCGGCGCCCTCGACCAGGGCGAGTCGGCCGTCGTCAGGCGTGCGGCCGACGAGGAGCGGCGAGATCGTCAGGAAGAGCTCGTCGACGAGGCCGCCGGCGAGCAGCGAGCCGATCACCGTCGGGCCACCCTCGGAGAGGATCCGCCGGTGACCCTGCGCGCGGAGGATCGCGACGGCGGCCGAGATGTCGAGCGTCGCTCCCGTCGAGGCGATCGTCGCCGCCGCAGGAAGCCGATCGGCGACCGCCTCGGCGCCGCGATCGGTCGTGATCAGCAGGCCGCCGGCGGCAAATACCGGGTGGTCGGGATCGATGCGGCCCGAGGCCGAGAGGATCGCGACGGGCAGCTCAGCCGGCAGGCCGAGCGCCTGCCGGAGCTCGGCGAGCTCGGCGGCGACCGGCGGGTAGCCCTGCTCCGGCGACCAGATCGACTTGGGCGAGGCGGCCATCGTCCCCGAGCCGACGAGGATCACGTCGGCGCTCGCGCGCAGCAGCCCCATCACGAAGCGGTCGGTCGAGCTCGCGTCGGCGATCAGCTTGTTCGAGCCGGGGATCGACGGGATCGCGACGACACCATCGGCCGTCGAGACGAAGTTCGCGTAGAGGCAGGAGGGCGGGAAGCCGAGCGTGCCGCCGTAGACCTGGGCAAGCGCCTCGGGCAGCGGGTCGGCAGGAAGCCCGGGAGCCTCGTAGAGCAGCTCCAGGCTCACGGCTTCGGTCACGCGCGGCTGCGGATCTCGTCCAGGAACTCGCGGCGCAGCTCGGCGTCCTCGAAGGCGCCGCGCCAGAACGTCGTCACCGTGCGCGAGTGCTCCTCGACGCCGCGCATCTGCGTGCAGAGGTGCGACGCCTCGATGTGCACGGCGACGCCGCGGGGCGAGATCAGGTCGACGAGCGTGTCCGCGATCTGCTCGCCGAGCCGTTCCTGCACCGTGAACCGCCGTGCGTAGAGGCGCACGAGGCGCGTCAGTTTCGAGATGCCGATGATCTGTTCGCCGGCGATGTAGCCGATGTGCGCCGTCCCGTAGAACGGGAGCGCGTGGTGCTCGCAGAGGCAGACGAAGGAGACCGGCCCTTCGATGATCTGGCTCGCGATCCCGTCGGCGTGGCCGCCGTTCTCGGCCGGGAACGCAGTGAGGAGCTTGTCGTCGCCGTCATAGCCGGAGGTCGCGTCGAAGAGCGCCCGCAGGAACCGCTCGGGCGTGTTCAGCGTCCCCGGCGTGTCGAGGTCGAGACCGAGCGCGCCGAAGATCTCCTCGACATAGCCCTCGTAGCGCTGCCAGTCCTGGTCGGAGATGTCGCGGGGCGCGAGGTGCGCGCGCACTGCGGGCAGCGACGCGCCGGCGAGCTCGATCACATTGGTTGGGTCGACAGCCTGAGAGCGCTTGGCCACGGATTTGCTCCTTGCTTCGATTCGGTTCCGGTCTGGAGAACAAACGACGGTGCGCGTCTCCATCTTCCCGGGATGGGTCATGGTACGGGAGAGGCCCGGCGCGCGAGCAGCTCGCGCCGCAGC
>CAIYXH010000064.1 GCA_903930195.1 uncultured Actinomycetes bacterium
AGTTGGTAGAGCAGGGGACTCTTAATCCCAAGGTCGAAGGTTCGAACCCTTCACGGCCCATCAGACGAAGGGACAGGTCAGGCGACCTGTCCCTTCGTCGTTAACGGCTCGTCCGCACCAGCCCGGCGAGCAGCACGACCGCCCCGAGGACGAGCAGCGCGATGCCTACCGCGTTCAGATGCGTCCCGGCGCCGTGGGGGTCTGACGACCAGGTCACGGCGGCGCCGAGGGCGAGCACTGCGACCCCTGCGACCGTCATCCTCATCTCCTCCGAGAGTACTTCTCGGAGACAGCTCGTGACGATTGAGACAACGCCAACCCTGGGCCACACGGTTCTTTCGCAGCGCTTTGTGACAAGGGTGTAGGGTTCCCCGCGGTGCGTCGCGGGACTCTCCCACTTCTGCTCGGGATCGGCATCGTTTCGGCCGTCATCACGGCCGCAGTCGCCTATCTCATCCCTTGGCTTCCGTCTCCCGCGTCGCGTGAGGCCGGTCGGATCGTCTTCGTCTACTGGTTCGCCGAGTGGATCTCGATCGTCGTCTTCGCCGCTGTCTGTGCGGTGCTCGGCACGGCGATCATCAAGTTCCGCGTCAAGCCCGACGACCTCTCCGACGGCCCCCCGATCCACGGTCACACGACCCTCGAGGTCGTCTGGACGGCGATCCCGTTCGTGCTCGTCACCGCGATCACCATCGTGAGCGCGATCGTCCTTGCGAAGAACGGCGACGCCGGCCCGAACCCGCTCAAGATCAAGGTCACCGGACAGCAGTTCGCGTGGGAGTTCACCTACCCGAACGGCAAGACCTATACGACCCTCCACCTTCCGGTCGACCAGAAGGTGCAGCTCGCGATCACCTCCAAGGACGTGATCCACTCCTTCTGGGTGCCGCAGATGATGCAGAAGCAGGACGCCGTCCCGGGCCAGATCAACACGCTCGTGATCACCCCCGACAAGCTCGGCGTCTACCCGGTGATCTGCACCGAGCTCTGCGGTCTCGGCCACGCGCTCATGCGCAGTGAGGCGATCGTGACGAACACCGCGCAGTACGCGAGCTGGTACAAGACCGGCGGCGCGCCGCCTGCGACCGGTGTCTCCACGACCGGCGGCTCGACGGCCGGCGGTGCCGATGCGGGCCTCTCGATCTTCAACGCGAACGGCTGCGCGGCCTGCCACACGCTCGCTGCGGCCAAGGCGACCGGAGCTGTCGGCCCGTCCCTCGACGAGCTCAAGGCCGAGGCTGCCCGTGCAGGCGAGCCGCTCGACGCCTTCATCAAGGATTCGATCGTCGACCCCGATAAGTACGTCGAGAAGACCTACCAGCCCAACGTGATGCCGGCGACCTACAAGGACACGCTCTCCTCTGACCAGCTCGACCAGCTTGTGCAGTATCTGGCGACGAGCTCTAAGGACGCAAACTGATGACCGAATTCGCACCCAGCTCCGCCCACGAAGAGCCCCAGGCCCACGCGGCCGACCACGGTCACGGCCATACGCCGCCGCCGCCGCGCACGGGCTTCAAGCACATCACCGGCCCCGGCTGGTACCGCGCGCTCTGGACGACGCCCGCCTTCGGCTTCTTCTGGCTCGGCTTCGTCGTCCTCATGCGCGACGCGGCCCACTGGCATCCGCTCTGGAAGGGCCTCGATGTCGTCACGGTCGGCCTCGTCTCGTTCCCGCTCGGGTTCCTGATCGGGATCGGTGCGTTCGACTACTGGGCCTACTACGTCTCGGGCAAGCCGACGCTCCCGGAGGATCACTCCGGCCACGGCGCACGCAGCTGGAGGGACTACTTCCGCCCGAACTCCGACCACAAGGTCATCGGGATGCAGTACCTCGTGACCACGATCATCTTCTTCATGATCGGCGGGCTCTTCGCCCTTCTCTTCCGCGCCGAGCTTGCGCGCCCGGGCGATCAGTACTTCAACCCGCAGACGTTCAACGTCCTGATCTCGAACCACGCCGCGCTGATGATCTTCCTGTTCGTGATCCCGGCGTTCGCGGGTCTCGGCAACTTCGTGATCCCGCTGATGATCGGCGCGGCCGACATGGCCTTCCCGCGGTTGAACGCGCTCTCGTTCTGGCTGCTCCCGATCGCCGGCGTGATGCTGATCGCCGGCATGGTCACGCCGGGCGGCGGTCCGTCTGCCGGTTGGACGTGTTACGCGCCGCTCTGCTCCCATCAGCCGATGGGCCAGGTGTTCTTCAACATGGCCGTCCAGTGGGCCGGTGCGAGCTCGATCCTCACCGCGCTGAACTTCCTGGTGACGATCATCACCATGCGCGCGCCGGGCATGACCTTCTGGCGGATGCCGCTCCTCGTCTGGGCGAACTTCTCGACCTCGACGCTCGTCGTCCTCGCGACGCCGTTCATCGCCGGGTCGCAGTTCTTCGTCCTCTTCGACCGTGTCCTCCACACGAACTACTTCGAGACAGCCGGAGGAGGCTACGTCCTCGGGTACCAGCACATCTTCTGGTTCTACTCCCACCCGGCCGTCTACATCATGATGCTCCCGGGCTTCGGGATCGTCTCCGAGATCATCGCGGTGATGAGCCGCAAGCCGATCTTCGGCTACCGCCTGATGGCGCTGTCGCTGCTCGCGATCCTGATCCTCGGCTTCTCGGTCTGGGCGCACCACATGTTCGTCGCCGGCATGGCGAGCTGGCTGCGCGTCCCGATGATGGCGACGACGCTCCTGATCGCCGTCCCGACCGGCATCAAGATCTTCTCGTGGGTCGCCACGATGTGGGAAGGGCGAATTCACTTCACGACGCCCATGCTCTGGGCCGTCGGCTTCATCGCGATGTTCACGATCGGCGGGCTCTCGGGCATCTGGCTCGGCTCCGTGCCGATCGACATCGAGGCGAGCGACTCGTACTTCATCGTCGCCCATATCCACTACGTGCTCTTCGGCGGCTCGGTCTTCACGATCTTCGCCGGGATCTACTACTGGTTCCCGAAGATGACGGGCAAGATGTACAGCGAGAAGCTCGGTCAGCTCCACTTCTGGCTGACGTTCATCGCCTTCAACCTGACGTTCTTCCCGATGCACTACCTCGGGCTGCAGGGCATGCCGCGCCGCGTCGCCGACTACGCCGACCGGTTCGCGGATCTCAACCTCTTCATCTCGATCGCGTCCTTCGGGCTCGGTGCGTCGACGTTGATCTTCCTCTACAACATGGTCTGGTCATGGAAGTACGGCCCGGAGGCAGGCGCGAACCCGTTCCGCGCGATGACCCTCGAGTGGCAGGTCAGCTCGCCGCCGCCGATCTTCAACTTCGACGAGATCCCGCAGGTTGTCGGCGGTCCGTACGAGTACGGTGTCCCCGGCGCCCGGCACGCGATCTTCGGCGCTGCAAAACCCGAGCCTGTACCCACCGATTGAGCGGCTTGCCACACGTTCTAGTGATCGCGAACGAGACCGCCGCATCGAGTGCACTCCTCGATACGCTCCGCGAGCGTGCGACGGGTGACGACGTGACGGTCACGGTTATCGCACCGGTCAGCGAGCCCCGCCACGGGTACGTCGTCTACGACGACACGCGTCGCGCATCGGCCGGCCGTCGCCTTGAGAAGACGCTCGGAATGCTGCATGGCTCCCATGTCCGCGCTCAGGGATTCGTCGTCGAGACGAGCCCCGTGCAGGCAGTCAAGGACGCGTTCGAGCAGCTAGAGCCCGCACCGGACGAGATCATCATCTCGACGCATGCCTCGCAGCGCTCAGGCTGGCTTCGCCGCAACGTCGTCACGGACATCGAGCGCGCAGCGCCCGGGATTCCCGTCCGGCACGTCGTCGGTGATGTCGGCGGCGCGCCCGACGAGACGAACGTCCTCGTCGTCGCCAATGAGACCGTTCTTTCCGACGAACTCCTCGACCGCATTCGCCATCGTGCGAACCAGGGTC
>CAIYXH010000065.1 GCA_903930195.1 uncultured Actinomycetes bacterium
AGCCGGTCTGCGTCTCGCAGAGGAGCGTGATGTGGGCGCCGCCGGCGAGCGTCACCTCGGCGCCGGTGATGGGCTTGAGGCCGTGATCCTTCGCCGGGATCGCGAACTCGAGCGAGCCGTAGACGCCGTCGTGGTCGGTGAGCGCGAAGGCCGTGTAGCCGAGGTCGGCCGCCTGGAAGGCAAGCTCCTCCGGCTGTGAGGCGCCGTCGAGGAACGAGTACGCCGAGTGCGCGTGGAGCTCGACGTAGCTCAACGCGAGCTCTGATCAGGGACTGACCTCTGGTCTGTCCCGATCGAATGCCGACAGCTCGCATCGCTTCGATCGGGACAGGCCCCGATGGAGCTGGGGCCAGGCCCTAGAGCAGCACGACGCGCCGTCAGGCGCGTTGGGTGAACCATGCGCCGTCGGTGGTGCGGTCGAGGTAAACGACGGCGTGCTCGCCGCTTTCGAGGACACAGTCGTAGTAGCGGCGGTCGACGGGCTCGTCCGTCCACCAGCGGTCGACGATCCGCCACTCCTCGCGCACGACTGCGACTCCCTGCCGGTTGATGCGGCTCGGCGTCCCGTCGGCGTGGGCCTCGACGAGCGCGCGGCGGGGCTCGTTCAGTCGTCGCGCGGAACGAGCAGCGCGCGTGCTTCGGGAATGCGCGACCACGGTGCGACCTCCACGACCTGTGAGATTGCGCCTGCGCCGACGGCTGCTTTCACCTGGCGCAGGCCCTCTTTCAAACGGCCTTGCAGAATTTGGCCTTCGGCCCGAACCAACTCGAGCTGTTCGCCGGTGCACTCGGCCAACTCGACCAGCTCGAGCCGAAGTTTCAGCGCAGGCGCGGGCAGCTCGGCCAGCTTGGAGCCGAGCGCCAGCCGCAGCCGCGCAGGATCTGCCGTGGGCTCGCGCAGCGTGACCGCGCGCCGCCAGGAGGCGCCGCCCTGGAGCCGCGCCCAGACCGCCACCTTCCGCGGCGGACGTCCCGCGCGTTCGGGCCGCTCGAGAACACGGTCGATCAGCACGCCGAGTCCGCGGCGGAGCGTCAGCTCCTGCCCGACGGCCTCGGGGAACTCGAGCGTCTCCACGAGCCGCTCCGGCGGCTTCCGCGCCTCGATCTTGCCGTCCTCTTCCCCACGCGCGAGTCCCCAGGCGCGACGTCCGTCGGGCCCGAGCCGCTCCGAGACCGCCCCACCCGGCAGCTCGGCGAGCTGCCCGATCGTCTTCACGCCGAGCTCCTCGAGCTCCTCATAGCGGCGCCGGTCGAGCGGGAGCAAGGTCAGAGGCAGCGGCGCGAGGAACGACCGCGTGCGGTCGTCGGAGACGATCAGCGCCTGGCCTCCTCGGGCCACGTTCGCAGCTGCCAGGGCGGCGAAGCGCCGCTCGGCTGCCCCGGCACGGGCGTCCCACTCCTCGCCGATCGCCTTCAGCGCCCGCTTGAGCGACGGCTCGAGCCCGCCGTAGAGCCGCTCGACTCCCTGCGACTCGAAGAACGCCGTCCCCGGCTCACCCGGCTCGACCGCAAAGCCGGCGTTCTCGAGCCGGCAGAGGATCGCCTCCCACGCCTGGGCGACGCCGGCCGGATCCTGCTCGACGAGCTCGAGCGCCGGGCAGGTCGCGAGCGCCTCGCCGAGCCGCATCCCCGGGCGCACGCCCTTCGCCTGCGCGGCAGCGGTCACCGAGCCGATCAGCGGCTCCTTTCCCGGCAGCGGCGCGAGTGCCGCAGGCGCGAGCTCGAGCACCGGATGCGCCGTCAGAGCCGCGCGCAGATCGAAAGCCGGGATGACGAGTGCTGCGATCACGGAACGTATGTTCTACACGAACACACGTTCGTCTGTCAAACGGCGCTAGCTGTAGAAGTTGCGATCCCAGCCGTGCCGGTGCAGAACCTCGAGCTCTGCGTCCGACAGGGGGCCCAGATCGACGGCCTTCGCGTTCGCCTCGACGTTCCGCAGCGAGCGCATGCCGGCGATCACCGTCGAGACCGCCGGAGCCGAGAGCGTGTAGCGCAGGGCGAGCTCGGGGAGCCGGTCGAGCTCGACGTCGAGCTCGGAGCAGATCGCGGTCACGCGGTCCCACACCTCCTGCTTGCGCCCGTCGCGGAAGTAGCGGTTGCGGAAGTCGCCGGAAGGAAACTCGGTGTCGGGCGTGATCTTCCCGGTGAGGGCGCCCTCGTCGAACGGGACGCGCACGATCACGCCGACGTCCGCGCTCTGGACGGCCGGGAACAGCTCGGCCTCGGGCGTCTGGTCGAAGACGTTGTAGATCACCTGGACGGAGTCGACGACGCCGGTCTCGATCAGCTCGAGCGCGTTCGCCGGCTGGTGGTCGTTGATCGAGACGCCGAAGAAGCGGATCTTGCCGTCGGCCTTCAGCCGCTCGACCGTCTCGAGCCAGTCGCCCTGGCCGACCCACTCGTCCGACCAGACGTGGAGCTGCTGGACGTCGATCGTGTCGAGGCCGAGATTGCGCAGGCTCTGCTCCGTACGGGCCGTGATCCACGAGCCCGGAAACACCTCGTCGGCCGGGACGCCGGCTGCAGCCGGCCAGC
>CAIYXH010000066.1 GCA_903930195.1 uncultured Actinomycetes bacterium
CACCCTGGCTCCCGGCTGCAGGCTGAAGGCTGACTCCCGGAAGGCCCGTCACGGCGCGGAGGATCTCCTGCAGGTTCCATTCGAGCTCAAGCGCCCCCTGCGCCGCGTCGTCCTCGACGAGCGGGTGCAGGTCGCGGAAGCCAGGTAGCCCGACGAGACGCTCGTTGACGCGCGGGTTGTACTTCATCGTGCAGGAGCCGAGCGGGTAGAAACCGATGTCGATCCCGAAGTTGCGGCGCGAGAGCTCGGTGAAGTGGCGCATAACCTCGGGCTCTGCCATCTCGGGCAGCCGCGGCGGCGTCTTGCGCGCGAGCCCGGCAGGGATCGCTGGCACGGGCAGGTCCGGCTTCGGAATCTCAAGGCCGCGACGGCCGGGTCGGGACTTCTCGTAGATCAGCTTCACGGTGCGAGCACCTCCGCGAGCCGGTCGATCTCCTCGACGGTGCGCCTCTCGGTCACGGCCACGAGGATCGCGTCGTCGAGCTCCGGGTAGTCACGCACGAGCGGATAGCCCGGGTTGACGCCTTGAGTCCGGGCGGCCCTGGCGACCTCGCGCCCGTTGCGTCCGACACGCACGGCGAACTCCTTGAACGTTGCCTGCTCGGGAAAGAGCAGCTCAAGCCCCTTCGCCTGCAGTCTGTCCTTGGCATAGGCAGAGAGCGCCATGCAGGTCTCAGCCGTCTCGCGCAGCCCCTGCGGGCCGAGCAGCGACAGGTGGACGAGTCCGGCGAGCGCGAGGAGCGTCTGGTTGGTCGTGATGTTCGAGGTCGCCTTCTCGCGGCGGATGTGCTGCTCCCGCGTCTGGAGCGTCAGGACGTAGCCACGCTTCCCGGCCGTGTCGACGGTCTCACCGACGATGCGTCCGGGCAGCTTGCGCATGTAGGGCTCCTTCGCGGCGAGGAAGCCGTAGTGCGGCCCGCCGTAGCTCATCGCGTTCCCGGCCGACTGCCCTTCGCCGATCGCGAGCGCGCAGCCGTAGTTGCCCGGAGCCTCGAGCACGCCGAGGCTGACCAGGTCGACGTGCGCGACCGGGAGCGCCCCGGCCTCGTTCGCGACTGCGGCAAGCTCGGGCGCAGGCTCGAGGCAGCCGAAGAAGTTCGGGTGCTGGAAGATCACGGCGGCGGCGTCCTGCGCGGCCTCGCGCACGAGCGCGGGATCGGTGGTGCCGTTCGTGTGCGGCACCTCGACGATCTGCAGGCCGAAGCCGCGGGCGAAGGTCTTGACGACCTGGCGCACCTGCGGGTTCGTCGCCTCGGTGATCACGATCTTCGTGCGGCCGGTGGCGGCCTTCGCCACGAAGCAGACGTCGGCGGCGACGGTCGTGCCGTCGTAGCCCGATGCGTTCGAGACGTCCATCCCGGTGAGCTCGCAGATCGCCGTCTGGTACTCGAAGATCGCCTGCAGCACGCCCTGCGAGAGCTCGGGCTGGTACGGCGTGTAAGCCGTGAGGAACTCGCCGCGCTGGAGCACCGCGTCGACGACGGCCGGCACGTAGTGGTCGTAGATCCCGGCGCCGAGGAACGAGACGTCGTCGAGGACGTTCTTCGCCGCGAGCTGCTCCATGTGCCGGGTCAGCTCGGCCTCGGAGAGCGCCCGCGGGACGTCGAGCGCGCCCGCGAAGCGGACGGCCGCCGGGATGTCGCGGAAGAGCTCCTCGATCGACGCGACACCGATCGCCGCGAGCATCTCCTCGCGGTCAGCCTCTGTCAGGGAGAGGTAGCTCAACTCTCGTCGAGCACTTTCCGGTACGCCGCGACGTCGAGCAGCTGCCCGGTCTCCGCCGGGTCGCTCAGGCGGATGCGGACGAGCCAGCCGCTGCCGTAGGAATCGTCATTGACGGTCTCGGGCGACGCGATGACGGACTCGTTGACCTCGAGAATCTCGCCGGAGAGCGGGGAGATCAGGTCGGAGACGGCCTTGACCGACTCGACCTCGCCGTACGACGCGGACTTCGCGATCGTCTGGCCGACAGTCGGGGGCTCGTAGTGGACCAGCTCGCCGAGCGCGTCGGCGGCATGCCAGGTGATCCCGAGCACGGCCTCGTCGCCCTCGATGCGGGCCCAGTCGTGCTCGGCGTTGTAGAGCAGATCGTCGGGGTACGACTCCGCCACCTTCACTCCTCTCGCTTGTAGATCGGTTTCGGGACGACTTCCGCGCGGCGTGGTTTGCCGCGGACGTCGACGGTAATCTCGCTGCCGACGGCACTGGCCGCGGCGGGAACGTAGCCGAGGCCGATGCCGACGTCGAGCATCGGCGAATGCGACCCGGAGGTCACCTCGCCGCCGCCCTCGATCGGCATGCCCTGGCGCGGGATGCCGCTTTCGGTCATCCGGAACGCAACGAGCTTGCGCTGCGGGCCGGCGGCCTTCACCTCGCGCAGCACCTCGACACCGGTGAACTCCGTGTCGAGCGCGCAGACCCAGCCGAGGCCGCCCGAGATCGCGTCCCACTCCGGCCCGATGTCGTTGCCGTGCAGCGGGTAGCAGACCTCGAGGCGCAGCGTGTCGCGCGCGCCCAGGCCGCAGGGCACGACACCACGGGCGAGGATCGCGTCCCAGAGCTTCGGTGCCTCGTCCGCCATGCAGGCGAGCTCGACGCCCTCCTCACCGGTGTAGCCGGTGCGGCAGATCATCAGCTCGACACCGTCGAGCGCGCCGAGCTCCCAGGTGAACGCCTTGCCCGGCGCGAGGCCGAGGCGCTCGAGCGCGCGCGGGCCCTGGACGGCGAGGAGCGCGTAGTCGTCCGAGACGTCGCGGACGTCCGAGCCGCGGATCTCGCGCTCCGAGAGCCAGGCGAAGTCGGCGTCACGGTTCGAGGCGTTGACGACGATGAAGTAGCGCGCAGTGTCGGTGCGGTAGACGATCAGGTCGTCGACGATCCCGCCCTGCTCGTTCGTGAGCAGCGTGTACTGCACCTCGCCGATCGCGAGCTTCGAGACGTCGTTCGAGAGCAGGCTCTGGAGGAGCTCCTCGGCGGCCGGCCCTTCGACCTCGAGCTCGCCCATATGCGAGACGTCGAACACGCCGGCATCGGTGCGTACCGCCTTGTGCTCCGCGATCACGCCCTCGTACTGGACGGGCATCTCCCAGCCCGCGAACGGCACGAGCCGCGCCCCGGCCTCGACGTGCTTCTCGTAGAGCGGTGTCCGGCGGAGCGTCTGCACGAGGCGATGCTAACTATCTGCGGCGATCGTAACCGCGAGAGCCGTCAGTTCCCCTTCGGGACTGTCCCCGGCATCAGGCGGGGCCTGTCCCGACTGACGCAGACGGATCGACGATCGGGACAGGCCCCGCTGCGCGGGGACAGTCCCGACGAGAACGTCAGTTGTCGCGAAGGAACGACGGCACGTCGAGCGACTCCGGCAGCCGCACCTCGGGCTGCGGGAGCGAGGACGGGCGGTCGCCCGAGGAGCTCGGAGCCTCGAAGGCGGAGCGGGCGCGGCGGCGGCGCTGGCCGCCGAAGCCGGTGGCGATGACCGTGACGCGCACCTGGTCGCTGTGGCTGTCGTCGATCACCGCGCCGAAGATGACGTTCGCGTTCGGGTCGGCGGCGCTCGTGACGACCTCCGCAGCCTCGTTGACCTCGAAGAGACCGAGATCGGACGGGCCGGTGATGTTCAGGAGGATCCCGGTCGCGCCCTCGATCGACGACTCGAGCAGCGGCGAGCTCACGGCGGTGCGCGCGGCCTCGCCGGCGCGGTTGCTGCCGGAGGCGATGCCGATGCCCATCAGCGCGGAGCCGGCGTCGCGCATGATCGTGCGCACGTCGGCGAAGTCGAGGTTGACGATGCCCGGCACGGTGATCAGGTCGGTGATGCCCTGGACGCCCTGGCGGAGCACGTCGTCGGCCATGGTGAAGGCCTCCGAGAGCGGCGTGTTCTTCTCGACGACCTGGAGGAGCCGGTCGTTCTCGATCACGATCAGCGTGTCGACCTTCTCGCTGAGCTCGGTGATGCCCTGCTCGGCCTGATGTCCGCGGCGCTTGCCCTCGAAGCCGAACGGCCGCGTGACGACACCGACGGTCAGCGCCTCGAGCTCGCGGGCGAGCTCGGCGACGACGGGCGCAGCACCGGTTCCGGTGCCGCCGCCTTCACCGGCGGTGACGAAGATCATGTCGGCGCCCTTGAGCGCCTCCTTCAGCTCGTCGCGGCTCTCCGTCGCGGCGGCATGGCCGACGGACGGATCCGCGCCGGCACCGAGACCGCGCGTCGCCTTCGCGCCGATGTGGATCTTCACGTCGGCCTCGCACATGAGGAGCGACTGCGCGTCGGTGTTCACAGCGACGAACTCGACGCCCGTCAGCCCTGCGTCGACCATCCGGTTGACGGCGTTCGTGCCACCGCCGCCGACACCGACGACCTTGATCACCGCGAGGTAGTTGCCCGACCGTTCTCTCATGCGTGTGCGCTCTCTTTCAAAAGTCTCGAGTCAGCTGTCTCTCAAGCTGTACCGAAGAATGGGGTAGTCAAAACACCCTGCTATTCCGCAGCGTACGGGCGGTCGACCACCCTGTCAACGCGAAAATCGCGACTCTCGACTGGGATAAACCTCAACCTCAACCTGCGACTTGAGAGTTGATTCCGCCCAGGACCGGCCGCTCGGGCACGCTGACGTCGATGTACGACCCGCTCGGCGGAGTGGTGCCGGCGAGGTGCAGGATGCGCTTCGCGATCGCGAGCTTGAGCCGCAGATCGCCGATATCGCCGAGCCTGACCTCCAGCCCGGAGCGCATCACGAGCGTCAATTCGTCCTTCGTCGTACGCACCGTGCGAATGCTCGCCGGGAACGCGCCGGCCGAGATCGGTGCAAGCGCTGCGGCAGCGAGCGCGCCGTCGGCAGCGCTCAGCGTCTCCCCCACCGAGAGCTTCTCGGTCTTCGCCACCCAGACGCGCGGCAGCGAGCTCTTGCCGGGATTCGCGACGGTGCGCATCACCCGGCCCCGCGCGGAGACGACGTACGTCTTCTTCGCCTGGCGCACGAGCATCACGGCCCGTTCGGCGTCGATGCGGATCCGGAGCGTGTGCGGGAAGGCCCGGTCGTAGCTCACCGAGACGATGTCCGGCAGCGCAGCCGTCCGTTGCGCGATCGCGTTGCCGTCGATGTGGAGGAGGCTCGTGCCGAGCTCCGGCGCGAGCGCCTTCTGCACCTCGGCCTGCACGCGCGGTGACCCGCCGACGACGGCGATCGAGCGGACGGCGAAGATCGAGCTCGTCAGCGCGACGAGATAGCCGCCGACGGCGACAACCAGGATGACGACGCCGATGACGATCGAGCGGGCCGAGGGGACGAAGCGCAGGCCCGCCTCACGGGTGCGCGAACGGGATCGCGCCCGACCGGAAGCGGCAGCCTGCGTGGTGCTCCTCTTGCGTGCGGCCACAGAGGGAGGTTCGCCGTGGCGGGCTCGTTCCCTACAGCGGAGGGAGGAGCAGCGGCCCGAGGAAGCGCACCTCGTGGCGCAGCTCGAGGCCGTGCTCGGCGTAGACGCGCCGTCGGGCTTCGGCCATCAGGGCGATCGCGTCGGCCGAGGTCGCGTCGCCCGCGTTCTCGATGAAGTTCGCGTGCACGGGCGAGATCAGCGCTCCGCCGATCTGGTGCCCCTTGAGGCCGACCGACTCGATCAACGCCCCCGCTCCGCGCTCGCCGTCCGGATTGACGAAGACGCTCCCGAACGTCCGCTTCGTCGTCGGCTGGCTCGACTTGCGGGCCGCGAGGAGGTCGGCGACGCGCGCCTTGATCTCGTCGACCGGACGCGGCTCGAGGGCGAAGCGCACGCGCGCGACGACGGCGCCGGGCCTGAGCTCCGAGTGCCGGTAGGCGAAGCCGAGCTCCTGTGCCGTAAGCGTGCGCATCCCGGTCGCGTCGACGACGTCGGCGTCGAGGACGACGGTCGCCCAGTCGCGGCCGTAGGCGCCGGCGTTCATCCGCGTGCCGCCGCCGGCTGTGCCTGGGATCGCCGAGGCGAACTCGAGGCCGCCGAGGCCGGCATCGCGCGCCCGGTGGAGGCAGACGGCGTTCGTGGCGCCGCCGCCCGCGACGAGGGTCGTACCCTCGACGGCGATCGCGACGAGGTCGCCCGTGAGCTTGAGCGCGAGGCCGTCGAAGCCGTCGTCGTGGACGAGCAGGTTCGAGCCGAGCCCGATCGGCGCCACCGGCAGCTCCTCGGCGGCAGCCCACGCGAGCACCTCGCGCAGCTCCTCGACCGTGGCCGGCCGCGCGAGATACCGCGCCGGGCCGCCGGTGCCGATCGTCGTGAAGCGCGAGAGCGGGACTCCCTCCTCGAGCGCGATCATCCGAGCCGCTCCTGCAGGAGCGCCGGGGCCTGGTCGACGTCACCTGCGCCCGCGACGACGAGCACGTCGCCCGCCTCGGCGTGCCCGACGAGATAGTCGACGCCCTCCGCGACCGTCGGCGTCCAGGCGGCGAGCCGCCCGAGGTCGGAGAGCGCATCGATCACCTGCTTTCCCGAGACGCCGGGCAGCGGCTGCTCGCGGGCGCCGTAGATCTCGGTGACCGCGACGTCGTCGGCAGCCGCGAGCGCCTCGCCAAGCTCGGAGGCCAGATGCCGCGTGCGCGAATAGAGGTGCGGCTGGAAGAGAATGCGCACGCGCCTGCCGGGGAACCGCTCCCGCGCGGCTTGCAGCGTTGCGG
>CAIYXH010000067.1 GCA_903930195.1 uncultured Actinomycetes bacterium
CGATCAGCACGGCCACGACGCAGACGGCGAGCAGCGCGGAAAGGTAGAGCCGACCGCGGCGCGCATGGCGCGCGTGCTTCTCTTTCGGCGGCTCGACCGGCTCAGTGGGGATCACGGGCGCCTCGGTCACGCGACCGCCTCCGGCAGGATCGCCAGGAACGAGCGGATGTCGACGTCACGTTGCGTTGGGAGGCCCAGAGGGAGATGGGCACTCACGCTGTAGTTGTTGCGGCGCCCGACGCGCTCGCGGTCGATGTAGCCCGCACGGTCGAGGTCGGAGACGACGTTCTGCGTGGCCCGCTCGGTGATCTCGAGCAGCCGGGCGATGTCCCGGATGCGGATCTGCGGATCCTGCGCGATCAGGAGCAGCGCCTTCGCGTGGTTCGTGAGGAACGCGAAGCCGCGCTGCTCGCGGGGTGTGTCGCCCTGGTGCGGCGAGGTGCCTGTCGTCAACATCCCGAACCACGATACAGGAAATCAAATTCATGCTATACATTTCGTCATTCAGGCTGTCTGCGGCCGTTTCGGCTGTCGCGGTGGTCACAGGCACCACCACACAGGAGACGAAGCGATGTCCGCTATCGATGCACTGATCGCCCGGATCGGCAAGGCACTCCACATCACCTCGACGCCCCCGAGCGGCGGTTCCACGCTCGCCCCGACTGCGACGACGCCCGAGCCGGTCCAGCCGATGGCAACCGAGCCCGTCGCAACCGTGGAGGACGAGGCTTGAGCGGAGATCCCGCCGAGGATCCCGCGATTCCCGAGGAGTCACGCACGCACGCGGACGTCACGATCCGCGTGCGCGAGACGGCGCCCGGGTTCTTCGTCGCGACACTCCGACCGACGTCACCGGATCACGTGGCGCGCGGCGGCTACACGATGGACACGAAGCAGGGACTTCGCGGCAAGACGCTCCGTGCGGCCCTCGACTGGGCCGACGCGCACTGGCAGCAGAACTACCCGGCGGACTAGAGGCGCTTGCTCTTCGGCGGGTTGTCGCGGTTGTACGCGACAGCCTCGAGGAAGAGCGCCTTGAAGGCCTGCTCGTCGAACTGCTCGTCCTCGCGGATGTCGATCGCGCGGCGGAGGTTGCCCTCGAGGCTCGAGTTGAAGAGGCCGGCCGGATCCTGCAGGTGCGCGCCCTTCGCGAAGGTGAGCTTCACGACCAGCTTGTACGACTCCCCGGTGCAGACGATGCCGTGGTGCTCCCAGACCGGGGTGCCCTTCCACTTCCAGGTCTCCTCGACCTCGGGATCGGCCTCGTGGATCAATGCGCGGAGGTCGGCGAGCCTGGCGCCGCGCCAGTCGTCGAGGTCGCGGATCCGCTGATCGATCTGTTCGGAGGCGTCCATCACGGCAGGAATAGCAGAGCCGCGGCGCGGTAGGCTCGGGGCATGACGCCGGAGGAGCTCGCGAACCTCGCGCATCTGCGCCGCGCCCGCGACCTGATCGACCGCGCCTACGCCCATCCGCTCGACGTCGCCGCGCTGGCGCGAACTGCACTGATGTCGACCGCGCACTTCTCGCGGCGGTTCCGCGCGGCGTATGGCGAGACGCCGTACGCCTACCTGACGACGCGGCGGATCGAACGGGCGAAGCTGCTCCTGCGTGGTGGGGAGCTTTCGGTGACCGAGGTCTGCTTCGCCGTCGGCTGCACCTCGCTCGGCTCGTTCAGCTCGCGCTTCACCCAGCTCGTCGGGCAGACGCCGACGGCCTACCGCCGCGGCGACCACAGCGCACTCGCACAGGTCTCCGGTTGCATCGCGAAAGACCTCACGCGCCCGAGCAGGAATGGAGAAGCGCGTACGGCAGACCGGCCGCTAGCGTCGGCGGCATGAACCTTCAACTCTCACAGTGCTTCGTGCTCGTACACGACCCGGAGGCTGCGCTCGGCTTCTACCGGGACACGCTCGGCCTCGGCGTCCTCAACGACGTCGCGCGCGAGGACTTCCGCTGGATCACGCTCGGCGCTGCGTCGCAGCCCGGGGTGGCCATCGTCCTCACCAACTATCTGAACGGCAGCCCCGCCGACAACGACACGCTCGCCGGCCTGATCGCGCCCCCCGTCCGTCGGGGCCGCGAGAGGACGCGCCGGAGCAGGCTGCGCACGTGATGCCGAAGCTGCTCGTGGTCGAGGACTCCTTCACCGTGCGCGAGTTGCAGCGCAGCATCCTCGAGACCGCGGGTTATCGCGTCCTGACGGCGCGCGACGGCCGCGAGGGGCTCGCGGCACTGCTTGCCGACGAGGAGATCGAGCTCGTGCTGACCGACGTCGAGATGCCCGAGCTCGACGGCTTCGAGCTCACGCGGGCGATCCGCGCCGATGCGCGCCGCTCGTCGACACCAGTCGTGATCCTCACCTCGCGCGCCGACGAGGACGATCGCAAGCGTGGGCTCGACGTCGGGGCAGACGCGTACATGGTCAAGCGCAGCTTCGACCAGCACGCGTTGCTCGAGACGGTCGAGCGTCTCGTCGGTCGGTGACCCTCAAGGCCGGTGTCGTTCGGGTTCTGATCTGCGAGGACTCGCGCACCTACGCCGCCGGTCTGCGACGGATGCTCGAGCTCGACGGGACGATCGAGGTCATCGCCGTCCACAGTGACGCCGAGTCCGCCATCGCCGCGATCCCGCGGCTCAAGCCCGACCTCGTGACGATGGACATCGAGCTGCCGCGAATGTCGGGGCTCGAGGCGATCGAGCAGATCATGAGCACCGACCCGCTGCCGATCCTCGTGATCTCGTCGCACATCGCGCGCGGTAGCCGCGCCACCGCCGCCGCGCTGACGCCGCTCGAGTTCCGGCTGCTGACGACGCTGACCTCGCATCCGGGCCAGGTGCTCTCACGCGACCAGCTGCTCGAGCTCGTCTGGGGTGATGCGTTCGCACGTGGGGGGGACGAGGTCAAGCTCTACATCCGTTACCTCCGCACGAAGATCGAGCGCGATCCCGCGAACCCCGTCCGCATCGAGACGGTCCGCGGCTTCGGCTACCGCTACACCGCTCCCTCGTAGCCGAGGGGCTGTCCCGGTTCTGCGGACGGCGGGTAGGGCGAAGATCACCACCGGGACGGCCCCCTTCGGGGACAGCCCCTCGGCAGCCGCTTGCCTTACGTGCTCTCGGGCTCGAGCGCGAGGGCGGCGCTGCCGTCCTGGAGCTGCACGAGCGACCAGCTGTAGGTCGACGGCAGCGTCAGCGAGTCGATCGTCTTCGACTCGGCCGTGTCGGCAGCGGTCGGCAGCGGGGGCTTCGCGAGCGTCAGCGTCTTCGCGAGCGGGTCGGAGAGCTGCTTCGCGTAGTTCGACTTCTCGAGGAAGATGACGACACCTGTGGTCTCGCCCGGCGGGGGCGGCATGAACGCCGCGATCGAGCTGATCCCCGAGACGTACTTGAAGGTATAGAGCGCGATCTCGAGCGCCTCGCGCCGCACGAGCCGGCCGCGCTCCTGCGTCGCCGCGCCCTTGGCGATCGAGCAGTCGGAGCCGAAGCCGCAGAACTCGTCCTCCCAGACGCCGCTCTGGACGAGGCGGTAGTTCTGCGCGCCGGCGGTCTTGTCGACGCCGACGAGCGAGATCTTGACGTCCTTCGTCCCGTTGACGACCTTCGGCGGCTGTGAGATCACCGTGACGAGCTTGTCGCCCTTGGCGTTCAGCTTGTACTCGGCCGAGACGTGGTCGGCGATCTGGGCCTGTTGGGCCGCGGGGCTGCCCTTGCCCGGCTTCCAGTCCGACCAGGCGGCAGAGCCGCCTCCGCCGATCGAGACGTGACCGACCACGAAGACGGAGATGCCGACGATCGAGGCGATGAAGATCGCGATGAAGGCCGCGTAGATGAACCCGAGCTTCCGCTTGAGGAAGCGGTGCGTTCCCGTGTCGAAGTTCAGGTAGCGCGACGGCGGCGCGACGACGGGGGCGGCGGCCGGCTCGGGCACGAGGCTCTCCGGCGTGGGTGAGCTCGCGCGCGTCACGGGCGCAGCTTCGGCTCGTCGTCGTTGTCCGCGGCGAACGGGCGCGCGTCGCGGGGCTCACGCGACCAGTTCATGATGTTCGGCCAGGTCTCGTCGGCGGTCCAGTCGATCTCGGGCTTGACGAAGTTCTGCTCGTCGAGGAGGCGGACGAGATCGTTGCCGAAGAGCTCTTTCTTGACCATGACCTCGTCGGCGACGGCCTTGACCTTCTCCTTGTTCGTCAGGACGAGGTTGTAGGCGTAGACGAGCGAGAGGCCGAGGAACTGGGCGGCATAGGTGCGCTTGGGGCCGTTCGGCGCGTCTCCGGCGGAGCTCATCATCCGGTTGCCGAGGTCGGTGAGACGCCGGAGGACGAGGTCGTAGCTGCGCTGCTCGTCCAACTCCGGGAACGTCTTGCCGTCGAGGTCCAGCGGGAGCGGGGACATGCCCCAGCCGCTGACCATCCGCGAGGCGAGCCCGCTGGACATCGCCATGTCGCCGCCGACGCCGTTCGAGTTCTGCCCGAAGAAGACGAGCTCGGCCGCCATGGCGCCGACGTCGTGGATCAGCTCGTTGAAGAGCATCCCCTGGAACTTGCCGAAGCGCTCTTCCTTCTCGAACGACTGGTGGTGGCCGCCGGAGCGGCCGCGCATGCGGATCGAGAGGCGGCTCGATTCGACCTCGGGGCGGTAGACGTGGGCGGCAGCTGCGTGGCCCGCCTCGTGGATCGCGGTCGCGTACTGGTCCTCCTCGATGAAGTTGACGTCGACGGCCGAGCCGGACTCGATCACGGTCATCGCGTCGACGAGATCCTCCCATTCGAAGTACGCCCGGCCCTCGTGGTGCGCGTTCGTGAGCGCCATCGAGCAGATCTGGTCGATCATCGCCGGCGAGTAGCCGTTCGTGATGCGCGCGATCTCGTCGCGGCGCTCCTCGGTGTCGAGATCGGGGTCGTGCGCGACCTTGGTGAGGTAGAGGTCGAAGATGTCCTTGCGGTCGTCCTTCGTCGGCGTCCGGAACCAGACATGGCGGCCCATGCGGCCGGCGCGGGTGAGTGCCGGATCGAGCGCCTGGAGAGCCACGTTCGTCGCGCCGATGAAGTAGATCTGGCCGCCGGCCGGGCGGCTCCGGCCGAGACGGAGCTCGACGGTGCCGTTCGCACGCAGCGAGCGGTACCACTTCAGCGTCATCGAGAGCATCCCGGCCGCGATGAAGACGTAGAAGACCGTCCAGTCGTGCGAGTGCTTGGGCGTCAGCGCCTGGATCGGCGGCGACGCGTTGCTGAGCGTGAAGATCTGGTCGACGAGCAGGAACACCGCGAAGATCGCGACCAGGGCGGTGCAGATCCCGCCGACCAGGCGGCGCAGGCGGCGCGGGATCACGAAGACCGCGTCGAGGGTCGTGTTCCAGAGCTTGCGGCGGATCCGCTTGAAGAACGGCGGGTTGTCGACGCCGTCCATCACGACGAGGAGCTGGTTGAGCGCGAGCTGACCGCCGCCGCCCGTCATCCCCGGGAAGACGCCTTGGTTGACGATGTTGGCGAGGCTCCGGTACCAGCGTGGATACGCCGCGGGCGAGTCGTCGGCGCGGAGCCGGAACATGTAGTCGCGCCACGCCGGGCTCTCGACGATCAGGTCGCCGCTCGAGTTGAGCGCGCCGTGATGGCCGTAGAACGTCGGGGAGTGGTCGTCGAGCGGGTTGAACCCGGGCGCCGTCGGCTCCATCGTCGGGCCGCCGCCGAGGGCGCTGCGGCGCATGCCGACGGCGTCGATCTCGTCGATGAAGACGATGCAG
The DNA here is from genome assembly GCA_903930195.1 of uncultured Actinomycetes bacterium. Lineage (GTDB taxonomy): Bacteria > Actinomycetota > Thermoleophilia > Gaiellales > Gaiellaceae > PALSA-600. The sequence goes on from CAIYXH010000067.1 coordinate 5,741, forward strand.
TTGCCGCCCCACTTGCGCGCGAGCCGCTTGGCGCGCATCGCGAGCACGCGGACGATCACCGCGTCGATGCCCATGAACGCCTGGGCGAAGCCCGAGCCCGGGATCGTCACGAACGGCGAGTTGAAGCCGGTGGCGATCGCCTTGGCCATCATCGTCTTCCCGGTGCCCGGGGCGCCGAGGAAGAGCAGGCCGCGCTCGCGCTTGCCGCCGGCCTTCTCGAAGATCTCGCCGGACTGCCAGAGGGTGACGATCCGGCGGATCTCCTCCTTCGCCTCGTCCTGGCCGCGGACGTCGTCGAGCTTGACGCCCCAGTCGGCGTCGCCGGGCTCGAACGCCTTGATCTGCGAGACGCCCATCGCGAGCAGCGGCCCCATGAACAGGAGCATGTTCGCGGCGAAGAGGAAGAAGACCTGGGCGACGAGGGTAAGGCTCGAGGCCTTGAAGATGTGGTGGAAGCCCCCGAAGACGGCGCTGTTCGTGCCGACCCAGTCGATCGGGTTGACCGCGTCGCCGTGCCACCAGTGCCCGAGGTACTGGATGACGAAGACGAGGGTGACGATCGTCTCGACGAAGGTCGCGTAGATGAAGAGGGAGCGCCACGTCCACCAGCGGCGCCGGTTCGTCATGTCCTCTTCGCGCAGGATCTGATCGGTCGTCCCGAAGAGGGTCGGCCAGGGGACCGTCCTGCGGATGACCAGCTCGACCGCGCCGCGGAAGACCAGGCAGGCGATGGCGGTGAGGAAGACGGCCTTGCTCGTCCGCTCGTGATGGCGGTGATGGATGAAGTAGAAGATCGAGGGCGACGCGACCACGGTCACGACCGTGGCGAAGCGCCCGATCCGGCGCAGCTCCCGGGAGAGGAACAGGTTGGCCTTGTTCAGCCCCGCAGCGGGGGCGGGCACGACCGGTTCAGGCGGGAGCGGGGCAGGGACGGCCGTCATTCGGCCACACACTAGCCGCGAATCCGAAAAGCGCATAGAGCGAGATCGGCGCTTAGACAACTCTTATCCAGGAGGGCGTGTTCGAGGGGCCGGAAACGGTGGTACAGTCGAAGGCATGGGAAACATCGGCCCCATGGAGCTCGTCCTTCTCGGCGTCGTCGCCCTTCTGATCTTCGGGCCGAGCCGGCTTCCGGAGATCGGCCGCTCGCTCGGCAAGGGCATGCGCGAGTTCAAGGAGTCGGTCGGCGGTTCGACCGACATCAGCGACGCGATCAAGGGCGTGCAGGACGTTCGCGCGGCGGTCAGTCCGGTCAGCATGGCGCGGGCCTTCGTTCCCGGCGTCGCCGACGCGCAGGACACGGTCGGCGCGATCACGGGCAAGGCTGTCGCGAAGCCGGCCGCAGAGGCAGCTGCTCCCGCCGCCGCTCCGGCCGCTCCCGACACCTCGTCGTCCGCGCTCTAGTCTTTTCTTAGGCGCGGCTCAGGCATGGCTGCTTTGCTGCTCCCTATGAGTCGAGTCTCCGCACGCGCCCTCCCGGTGGCCGTCATTGCCGCCGTTGTCGCGGCTGCAGCCTGTTGCGCCTCGCTCGGCACGTCGGGCTCCGCCATCCGCTTCTCGGCGAACGACACGACCACGAAGACCGACACGAGTACGAACTGGGCCGGGTACGCCCTGACGGGCCTCGGTTCGACCGTGACGACGGCGAGTGCCGGCACGACCTTCTCCGACGTCACCGCGACGTGGGTGCAGCCGGCAGCAGCCTGCACGCCCGGGAGCTCCGCCTCGTCGGCGATGTGGGTCGGGCTCGGCGGCTACAGCGAGTCGTCGCAGGAGCTCGAGCAGACGGGTACCGACTCGGACTGCTCCGCGTCCGGCACGCCCAGCTACTACGCCTGGTACGAGCTCGTCCCGGCGAACTCGGTCAACGTGAAGCTGAAGGTCTCGGCAGGCGACACGATCACCGCGGTCGTCCAGATCAAGGGCACCGACGTCCTCGTCCAGCTCCACGACCACACGCGCGGGACGCGCTTCACCAAGCACCTGACGATGGCCCAGCCCGACCTGACTTCGGCCGAGGTCATCGCCGAGGCTCCCTCGGAGTGCAGTTCGGTCTCCTGCCACGAGCTCGCCCTGACGAACTTCGGCTCGGTCACCTTCTCGAACGTCGCCGCTCTTGCCGCCACGAGCGCCGGCGGGGTCCAGCAGGGCGGTCACATCGTCAGCCCGCTCTGGCAGGCGACGCCGATCCAGCTCATCCCGGAGGCGCGCCGCTCGTTCGGGGGCTTCCAGGATCCGACCTTCGCGGCGAGCACGGCCGGTGCAATTCCTGCCAGCCTCACGGCGGCGGGCGACAGCTTCATCGTGAACTGGGTTGCGAACGCGACCGGCGGCTCCGCGTCGACGACGCCGACGACCACCTCGCTGTCGCCCGACGCCTCGTAGCTAGGGGCTGAGGACCGCGGCGGCGGCCGCTGCGGTGAGCTGGCTCGGCTTGACGAGGTTCGCGAGCGGGGGCTGCTCGCAGGCCACAGGCGAGAACTTCTTCGCCACGCGCCTCGCGGCAGCGGTCTTCGTGCGCTTCGTGGTGCAGGCGTGCATCGGCTTCGTCGCCGTCGTGCGGATGACGGGAGCGACCGACGGCGGGTTCCCGAAGGCCGCAGCCTGGCCTGCCTGGATCAGGACGACCGTCGCCGCGAGCGTGCAGGCACGCGTGACCCTCATGCCGTCGAGTGTACGCCGCTCGGCCCTGCACGTCGCGTCCGCGCCGGTTAAGCTCGACGGATGCGGAAGAGCCTGATCGGCCTCCTCGCCGCGGCGCTCCTGGCGGGGGCGGCGCTCGTGCCGGTCGCCCTCGGGACGGCGCCCGCAAAGGCGAAAGTGAAGGTCAAGGCCGCGGCGAAGCCGGTCGTCCTCGACGGGCAGACCCTTTTCCGCTCGAACTGCGGCGGCTGCCATACGCTCGCCGACGCGAAGACGCACGGTCGCGTCGGCCCGCTGCTCACCGGCGACGACCTCGACGTCCCGTCGGTGCTCTACATGATCGAGAACGGCGACGGCGTGATGCCCTCGTTCATCGACACGCTCGACGCGAAGCAGATCAAGACCCTCGCGGCGTGGGTGTCGAAGGCCACGAACGACTGACGCGCCGGAGCCTGGACAGGCTCGACGGTGGGAACAGGGGCGACAGGACTCGAACCTGCGACATTCGGTTTTGGAGACCGACGCTCTACCAACTGAGCTACGCCCCTCTGTCGGCCCGGATTGTATCGGGCGCAGGGCCGCCGTTTAGGATGACGGCGTGGCCCTGCTCGGACTGCCCGCGCTCTTCGCGCTCCTGACGGCGCTCCTCGCCGGTATCGCCTGGGCGGCGGCGCATCACGGACGCTGGATCATCGCGATCCCGGCCCTGGGCCTCGCCGCGTGGATGGGCTCGATGGCCTGGAGCGCCGTCGTCCGCGCCCGTCGCCGCTAGTCGCAGGGGAAAACCCGCCCAAAGCTCGTATCCTCTTCCCTAAGGGTGTCCGGGGAGATGGACATGAAGGGGATCTGGCGGGAGTACCGGCGTACCGGAGAGCGGAGCCTGCGCGATCGCCTGATTGTCGCCTACTCGCCGCTCGTCAAGTACGTCGCGGGGCGGCTCGGCTCCGGTCTGCCCGCGCACGTCGAGGAAGCAGACCTCGTCTCGTACGGTCTCCTGGGCCTGATCGGGGCGATCGAGCGCTACGACCCCGAGCGCGACATCAAGTTCGAGACGTACGCGATGATGCGGATCCGCGGCGCGATCATCGACGAGTTGCGCGCCCTCGACTGGGTGCCGCGCTCCGTCCGCTCCCGTGCTCGTGAGATCGAGCGGGCGATCGCCGAGCTCGAGTCGAAGCTCGGCCGGGCGCCGGAGGACGACGAGATCGCCGCGAAGATCGGGATCACGACCGACGAGCTCGAAAGCTCGCTCACCGACATCTCCCGGTCCTCGATCGCGGCGCTCGACGAGCTCTGGTCGACCGGCGCCGACGGCGACGAGATGTCGCTCCTCGACACGATCGAGGACACCGACAGCATCCAGCCGGCCGCGGCGCTCGATGAGACCGAGGCACGCGAGGCCCTCGCCGACGCGATCGCCCGGCTGCCGGAGCGCGAGAAGCTCGTCGTGACGCTCTACTACTACGAGGAGCTCACGCTCCGCGAGATCGGCGAGGTGCTCGGGGTGACCGAGTCCCGGGTCTCGCAGCTCCACACGAAGGCGATCCTCCGCCTCCGCTCACGCCTCCAGGGCGCCGTTGCTACAGCCTGAGCAGGGGTTTTCGCAGGTTTCCGGTACGCTCGCCGCATGCGTGTGACAAAGGTGGGCACCGAGCGGCACTGCGCCGTCTGCGAGCGGACGCTGCTGATGGGCGAGCGCTCCGTGCGCTACTCCGCCGATGCCGGCGAGAGCTACCTCGACGTCTGCTCGCTCTGCCAGGAGTCGGCGCTCGAGTACGGCTGGCACAAGGAAGGCGCGCCGAAGACCCCGACGCTGCCCGTCGAGCGCAAGCGCGGCCGGTTCTCGCTCGCGACGTTCCTCGGCGCGAAGCCCGCGTCGTTGCAGCCGATCGCCAGCGATCCGGTGCTGCGCCGCCTCAGCGAGACCGAGCTCTCGGTCGTCGACGCGGCCGACATCTTCAACGGCTCCCAGTACCGCCGCACGGTCGGCGGGATCGCCAAGAGCGTCGGCGTGCCGACCGTCTCGGTCGTGCCGCTGTCGGGCGTCAACCACGAGATCGTGATCACGGTCGCCTGGGACATCTCCTGGTACCAGTACCGCGTCACGCCCGACTCGGCCTCACCGGTACGGCTTGCGGAACGCGGCCACGACCCGGCTGAGCTCGAGGGTGCCTACACGGCCTGGAACGCGCACCTGGAGGACGACGGCCGCGTCGTCCCCGAGATCGCCCGCCTCTAACGCCGGTGATCTACTGCGTCGTCCCCCGGGAGCTCGCGGACGAGATGTTCGACCGGCTCGTGACGTACTACGCCGACAACCCGAACGTGACCGTGATCGTCGACCGCCGCGTGGGCAACGACCGGCGGCTCGGCAAGGACGCAGGCGAGTTCAAGGATCAGCGCATCACGCGCGATCGCCGCCGGCCGCGTGTGACGGGGACGTTCCCGCCGCTCGAGTCCGAGGGCTAGGCTTGGCCGAGCGCAATCTCATCGGCGGGACATGGGCCGGTGGAAGCGGGGGCGAGACGTTCACGTCCTTCGTGCCGGCGACGGGGGAGACCCTCGATACGTTCCCGCGTTCGACCGCAGCCGACGTCGATCGCGCCGTTGCGGCTGCGAAAGACGCCTTCGGCGACTGGCGGCTCGTGCCGGCACCCGAGCGTGGCGCGATCCTCTTCCGCTTCGCCGAGCTCCTGCGCGCGCACAAGCCGGAGCTCACCGACCTGATGACCCGCGAGATGGGCAAGGTCAAGGCCGAGGCGGGCGGTGACGTGCAGGAGGCGATCGACATGAGCCTGTTCATGGCCGGCGAGGGACGCCGCCTGCACGGACAGACCACGCCCAGCGAACTCCGCGACAAGTTCAACATGAGCATCCGCCAGCCGATCGGCGTCGTCGGTGCAATCACCCCGTGGAACTTCCCGATCGCGATCCCGTCGTGGAAGCTCGCACCCGCGCTCGTCTGCGGCAACACCGTCGTGCTCAAGGCGGCCGAGGACACCCCGAAGCTCGCCGAGCGGTTCGTGGAGCTGCTCGCCGAGGCCGGGCTGCCGGACGGTGTCGTCAACCTCGTGCAGGGCTTCGGCGAGGAAGCGGGCGACGCGCTCGTGCGGCATCCCGACGTGCGGGTGATCTCGTTCACCGGCTCGCGCGAGACCGGCGTCGCCGTCGCGAAGGCCGCGGCCGAGACGCTCACGCATGTCCACCTCGAGCTCGGCGGCAAGAACGCGATCCTCGTCTGCGACGACGCCGACCTGGATCTGGCGGTCGACGGCATCGTCTGGTCAGCCTTCGGGACGACAGGGCAGCGCTGCACCGCCGCGTCGCGCGTGATCGTCGACCGCGCGGTCTACGGCGAGCTGCAGAAGCGGCTCGTGGCGCGGGTCGAGGCGCTGCGCCTCGGGCCGGGCTGGGAGGACGGCGTCGACGTCGGCCCGCTGATCAACGCCGCGGCGGTCGAGAAGGTCGACGGCTACACCCGGATCGGCATCGACGAGGGGGCGAAGCTGCTCACCGGCGGCGAGCGCGTCTCCGGCGAGGGTGGCTGCTTCTATCGGCCCACCGTCTTCGCCGATGTCGAGGCGAGCATGCGGATCGCGCAGGAGGAGATCTTTGGCCCCACGACCGCGCTGATCCCCGTCGACGGCTTCGACGAGGCCGTGGCGGCTGCGAACGGCGTGCGTTTCGGGCTCTCGTCCTCGATCTTCACCCGCGACGTGAACCGCGCCTTCCGGGCGATGCGCGATCTCGAGGCGGGCATCACCTACGTCAACGCCGGCACGACCGGCGCCGAGGTACATCTGCCCTTCGGCGGCACCAAGGACACGGGCAACGGCCATCGCGAGGCCGGCTCCGCCGCGCTCGACGTCTTCACGGAGTGGAAGTCGATCTACGTCGACTACTCCGGCCGCCTCCAGCGCGCTCAGATCGACAACGTCGACTCTTGAGCCGCTCGTAGGGACAGGTCTGAAAACCTGTCCCTACGAGGACGAGGACGAGGTCAGCGGCAGCCGGACGGTGACCGTCAGTCCGGCTCCCGGCTCGGACGTGGCCGCGACGGTTCCGCCCTGGGCCTCGACGACGGCGGCGACGATCGAGAGCCCGAGCCCGAGCCCGGCGCCGCCGCTCGCGCGGGTGCGTGACTGGTCGGCGCGGTAGAAGCGCGTGAAGATCGACGCG
>CAIYXH010000068.1 GCA_903930195.1 uncultured Actinomycetes bacterium
CGAGAGCAACGTGGCGAGCTCCCGCATGGGCATGGCTTCGCGTGCGATGCGCCGCAGGGCTCGGATCTTGCCGAAGCTCAGGCCGACCTCCTCGCTGATCTTCCGTCTCCGCTCGTTGTCGAGCACGAGGTCGGTGATCGCCTGCCAGGCGGCCCGCGCGGCCCGCTCCTGACGGGCGTTCGGCTTGCTCACGCGAGCGCTTCGGGGTTGAGGGCCTCGGCTGCCCGCCGGGCGGTTCCGGCGGCCCAGCGCGTTGTCATCACGCGTCCGAGCACGAGGATCACGACGCCACAGCTCGCGAGCAGCCACCAGGCGGTGTGGGTCGCCTGTGCGAAGCCGTGTGCCACGCTCGTCCCCGAGACCGATCCGGCGACGAGCGAGCCGGCGATCGCCACACCGAGGGTCTGACCCACCTGCCGTGACGTGGCAGCGATGCCCGACGCGACGCCGGCCTGGGCGCGCGGCATGCCGGAGACGGATGCCTGCGTGATCGGCGCATTCACGAAGCCGAAGCCGATCCCGAAGATCGCGTAGGCGGTCAGCAGCCAGGCGTACGAGGTGGTGGCGCTCAGACCGACGAGCATGAGGCAGCCGGTGGTCAGACCGACCCCGGCGATCGTGAGCGGAATCCGTCCGCCTCGCCGTCCGACGATCCTGCCCGCAAGTGGTGGGAAGATCAGGATCATCGCCGCCATGGGCAGCGTGTCGATCCCGGCATGCAGCGGAGAGAGACCGCGGACGTCCTGAAGGTAGAGGGTGTTCAGGAAGAGGAAGCCGCCGAGTGAGGCGAAGGCGGCGATCGCGACCCCGGCCGCCGAGGCGAACGGCACGGACGTGAAGAAGCGCAGGTCGATCAGCGGCACCTCGACCCGTCGCTCCCACACGATCAGTCCCGCGAGCGAGGCCGCCGCCGCTGCGAAGACCCCGACGATCATCCCCGAGGCCCACCCGTGTGAGGGGGCCTCGATGATCCCGAACGTCAGCGTCGAGAGCAGCAGGATCACGAGCGCTTGGCCGGGAACGTCCACCGGGCGGGCGACCGGCGCCCGCGACTCCGGGATGAAGCGAAGCGCGAGGACGATCGCCGCGAGGCCGATCGGGATGTTGATCCAGAAGATCGAGCGCCAGCCGACCGAGCTCACGAGCAGTCCCCCGATCACGGGCCCGAGCGACATGGAGAGCCCGACGACCGCCGCCCAGACACCGATCGCCTGGGCGCGCTCGCGCGCGTTCGTGAAGGTGTTCGTGATGATCGACATCGCGACCGGGTTCAGCATCGAGCCGCCGACCGCCTGGATCATCCGGAAGGCGATCAGCGTGTCGAGGTTCGGCGCCAGGCTGCAGAGGCCCGACGCGGCGGTAAAGGTGACGAGGCCGATCACGAATGTGCGCCGCCGCCCGAGGCGGTCGGCCGTCGAGCCCGACACCATCAGCAGGCTTGCGAGCACGAGCGTGTAGGCGTCGACGGTCCACTGGAGACCGGCGAGCGAGGCGTGGAAGTCGTGCCCTAGCGACGGCAGGGCCACGTTGATGATCGTGATGTCGAGCCCGACGATCAGGAGGCTCATCGAGCAGATCAAGAGGACGCCGATCCGCCGCTTCCGATTGAGCTCAGATCCTGTTGCTGCCATAACCATGATGAGATGATAACTATCGACCGGCCTCTGCGGCGGCCGCCTGATTTGCCCTAGGTAGAGTCGGCGGGGAACCCCAGACGAGCGAGAGGCGAGACGTGAGCGAGAGCGAGAATCCGGTAATCCCGAGCCCGACCCCGAAGGGCACGCGGCCGCGGACGAACAAGGACTGGTGGCCCGATCAGCTCGACCTGAGCGTGCTGCACCGCCACTCGTCCCTCTCGAATCCACTGGGCGACGACTTCGACTACGCGGCCGAGTTCGCGAAGGTCGACCTCGACGAGCTGAAGCGCGACCTCGTCTCCGCGATGACCGACTCGCAGGAGTGGTGGCCCGCCGACTTCGGCCACTACGGCCCGCTCTTCATCCGCATGTCCTGGCACGCCGCCGGCACCTACCGCACCCATGACGGCCGCGGCGGCGGCGGCAGCGGCGCGCAGCGCTTCGCCCCGCTCAACAGCTGGCCGGACA
>CAIYXH010000069.1 GCA_903930195.1 uncultured Actinomycetes bacterium
GCACGTGCAGTGGTTCGGAAAGACGCGCCGCGCCTGGACGTACGTCGACGCGAACCGCGAACGGACGATCACGACGCTCGGTCCGAAGTCGCGCCCCGACGGGCCCCTGCCGCTCGACGGCTACGACGCCGTCTTCTTCGTCGCGGGCGAGGTTGCTGCGCTGCACTCGGCGCGCCGCGCGCGCTTCCTCGCAGCCACGCCGCGCGAGCTGCCGTACCTGGAACAGGGGGGCGTCAAGCTCGACCTGCTCGTCGGCAGCGGGATCGACCCCGGCGAGCAGTACACGTCGGGCCTCGATGCGGCTGTTGTCGTCCGTACCGAGGGGGCGAAGGGGGGAGAGGTGGAGGAGATGTCCTCCGGACGACGTGACCGCTACGCCCCGGTAGCGCCGCCGGGACCGCTCTCCGACGCCTACGGCGCGGGAGATTCCTTCGCCGCCGCGCTCTGCTTCGCACTCGCCCGCGGGGACGAGCTCGACGCCGCGCTCGAGCTCGCGGGGCGTGCCGGGGCAGCCGTCGTCACCGGAAAGGGGCCGTACAGCACGCAAATCACCCGATCAGGGGACCCGAAACAGTGGACGAGTGGGTGATCGTGGGGTAAAGTGGGGCGCAGTGGACACCGACGCCCATGCTCCTCGGCGCACATGAGCACGCCCTCGACGACAAGAACCGGCTCACGCTCCCGGCAAAATTGCGGGAGCAGCTCGGTTCTGAGGTCGTCGTGACGCGCGGGCTCGACGGCTGCTTGTTCGTCTATGGCAGCGACGACTGGAAGCTCCTTGCAGAGCGCGTCGGCACCCTCGACGCGTTCAGCCGCGAGGCCCGTCAGATGCAGCGCTACTTCTTCGCCGGCGCACACACGACGCCGCTCGACAAGGCCGGACGGATGCTCGTCCCGGCCCATCTCCTCGAGGAGATGAAGATCGGGCGCGAGGTGACCGTCGTCGGCATCCAGGACCACCTCGAAATCTGGGATCGCGCCGCCTGGCGCGCCGAGCTGACCGCCGTCGAAGGGAGCGCCGAGGATGTTGCCGAGCGTCTTGCCGACCGAGGCTGACCACGTCTCCGTCCTCGCGGACGAGGTGCTGGCAGCGCTGGCGCCGCGTCCGGGGGAGACCGTGGTCGACTGCACGTTCGGTGCCGGAGGCCACTCCGACCTGCTCGCCGCACGTCTGCGCGGCGAGGGGAAGCTGATCGCGATCGACCGTGACCCGACGGTCGAGCCCTACTTCGAGCGGATCCGCCGGACGCATGCGATCAAGGCGCGCCTGCTCCACGGCGAGTTCTCGACCGTGCTTGCACAGCTCGCCGACAACGGCGTGCGTGCCGACGCGATCCTGATGGATCTCGGCGTCTCCTCGATGCAGCTCGACCGGCCCGAGCGCGGCTTCTCCTACGCCGTCGACGCGCCGCTCGACATGCGCATGGATCCCTCGGCGGAGGAGACCGCCGCCGACGTCGTCAACCAGACCGACGAGCGTGAGCTCGCCGGCATCTTCGTGCGCTACGGCGAGGAGCGCTACGCGCGCCAGATCGCGCGGGCGATCGTCCGGCGCCGCGACAACCAGCCGTTTCTCCGCACCGGCGATCTCGTCGAGACGATCAAGGCCGCGATTCCCGCACCTGCACGCTTCGGCGAGGGACACCCGGCAAAGCGCGTCTTCCAGGCTCTGCGGATCGAGGTCAACGACGAGCTCGGCTCCGTCGAGCGGGCGCTTCCGGCCGCGCTCGAGATGCTGCGGCCCGGTGGCCGGCTCGCCGTGATCTCGTTCCACTCGCTCGAGGACCGCATCGTCAAGCAGTTCCTGCGCCGCGAGGAGCACAACTGCACCTGCCCGCCCGACTTCCCGGTCTGCGCCTGCGGCTCCGAGGCGACGCTGCGTGCGATGCCGCGCCGCGCGATCCGCCCGAGCGCGGCCGAGGTCGCCCGCAACCCGCGCTCCCAGTCGGCGCGCCTGCGTGTGGCGGTGAAGGTTGGCTAGCCGCGCCGCAGCCGTCGCCGCGCCGTCGCGGACACGTCCGCGCACCGCGGCCGAGCGCTCTGCCACCCGCATGGCCGCAACCGCTGCGCCCGCGAGGTCGAAGCCGAAGACCAAGACTGCGACCAAGCCTCGCGCCGCTGCGAAGCCGCGTGCCCGCCGGAAGGTGCGCTCCCGCGGCGCGATCCTCTGGATCGCCGCGAGCGCCGTGCTGCTCGCCGGGGTCGTCACGGTGAACCTCGCCGTACTGCGCCTGAACCTCCGCCTCGACCAGGCCACGCAGTCGCGCACGCAGCTGCGCGCCTCGAACGCAGCGTTGCAGTCGCAGCTCTCGTCGGCGCTCGCGTCGCCGCGCATCCAGGCGCTCGCGCACAAGCAGGACGGCCTCACCGAGGCCGATCCGTCCAGCATCGGCTACATCGACCTCTCGCGCTGACGTGACCGAGAAGCGCGCCAACAGCCGGATCCGGCTCCTCCTCGTCGGCTTCGGGCTCCTCTTCGCGGTTCTGTTCCTCTGCGCGTTCCGCCTCCAGGTCGTGAACGCGAGCCGCTACTCGGCGATGGCGAACAGCCAGCACCGCCAGACGCAGACGATCGCTGCAGGCCGTGGGACGATCTTCGACCGCACCGGCGTCGAGCTCGCCCTCGGCGAGCAGACGACGACCGTCTACGCCGACCCGCAGCAGGTGCGGAACCCGGTCCTCGTCGCCGAGCAGGCGCACACGTTCTTCGGCGACGACGCGAATGAGCTCTACCCCGAGCTGATGAACAAGAAGAGCCAGTTCGTCTACCTGCAGCGCTTCGCGGATCCCACGCTCGCCGCCAAGTTCCTCAAGC
>CAIYXH010000070.1 GCA_903930195.1 uncultured Actinomycetes bacterium
AGACCTGCCAGGCCCCTGCGCGGAGCACGGGAACGCGTTCCCCGTCGGCCGTGACGCCATCGACGTCGAGCTCGGGCGAGCCGATCATGAAGTCGATGTGGATGCGGCTCTCGTTCACGCGCGCGAGATCCTCCTCGCCGACCGCGAACGGGAAGCCGTGGCCGAGGGCGATGTGGCTCGCCGCGTTCTCGTCGAGGAGCGTGTCGTAGAAGACCGTGCCGAGCGGCCCGATGCGGCCCTGCCGGTCGACGAGCGCCAGCTCCCCGAGGCGGGCGGCGCCTTCGTCGAAGCTGATCTTGGACTGCATCGCCTCCGCGTTCTCGTCGGCCGTGACCTCGACTGCCCGGCCGCCCTCGAAGCGCACCTTGAGGCCGCGGATGATCGCGCCGTCCTTGAGCACGAGCGGCTTCGTCGAGGTGACGACGCCCTCGACGCGGGCCGGGTCGGGGCTCGTGAAGACCTCTTCGGTCGGCAGGTTCGGCAGATGACGGAGGCCGTTGCGGGTCGTGAAGTCGCCCGAGAGCCAGCGGCCGGACGGCAGCAGGCCGATCGTCAGCTCGGTGCCGGGGCCCCGCAGCTCGATCGCGTCGAAGTGCCTGTCGGTCAAGCGCTGCGCGGAGGCCTTGAGCGTCTCCGACCGCGCATCCCAGGCGGCGCGCGGATCGTCCTCGTCGAGCCGCATGATGTGCCAGATCTCGTCCCAGAGCCGCTCGTAGGTGGCCGCCGGCTCGAGGTCGGGGTAGACGAGCTCGGCCCAGACGGGATGCGGGCACGGCACGATCGACCAGTTGGTCGCTCGGTCGCTGATCACCTTCGAGGCCTCCTTCAGCCACGGCAGCTGGTCGCGGCCGAGGCGCGCCGGGTCCAGGCCGTCGAGCGCATCCGGCGAGACCATGCCCGCAAAGCCGAGACGGGCGTCGCTACGCTCGGCGAGCGCAAGGAGGCGCGAGACGTACCAGGGCGGCACGTAGTCGAGCGTGTCCTCGCCCGCGTGCGCGATCCGGGCGCGCTTGACGTACGGGTCGAAGTAGAGGACGTCGACGAAGTGCGCGCCGCGGCGATAGGCCGCGTCGGCGACCGCGCGGGCGAGTTGCTCCTGCCCGATCGACGGCCCCATCCCGAGCACCTGGCCGGGCTGGACGTTGACGCCGTGCACGGCGAGCTCGGCGAGGGCCTGGAAGCGTGCGGCGTCGTCCACGGGAGGCGATCGTACCGGGAGGGCGAAAGCCGGGGAGTGACGGCCCAGGAGGCGATCGACCGCTACCTCGCAACCGCCGGCATCGCGGAGAGCAGCCGGCGGGCCTACGCGAACGATCTCCAGGACTTCGCGGCGTGGTTCGGCCCGGCTCGCTCGCTCGACGAGGTCGACGTCCGCGCGCTCGCCGCGTACACCGCGCACCTCGGCACGGCCCGCTCCCGGCGCGGGAAGCTCGCCCCGGCGACGATCACCCGGCGGCTCGCCGCGGTGCGGTCGCTGCTGCGCGCGAGCCTCGGCGCCGCGCGCGTGCCCGACATCCCCCTCGCTCCGCGCGGAGGACGCCGCCTGCCCGACGCGCCGAAGGAGCAGGACGTCGACGCGCTCCTCGCCACGGCCGCCGAGGACGACAGCACGATCGGGCTGCGCAACCAGGCGCTGCTCGAGCTCGTCTACTCGGCGGGGCTGCGCAGCTCGGAAGCCGTGGGGCTCGACCTCGGCGACGTCGACTTCGAGCAGGAGCACGTCCATGTTCGCCGCGGCAAGGGCGCCAAGGACCGGATCATCCCGCTCGGGGAACGGGCGGGCGCGCTCGTCAGCCGCTACATCCGCGAGGCGCGGCCCGAGCATGCGCGCGGGGCCGAGAACGCGCTCTTCCTCTCGGTACGCGGCCGGCGGCTCGACACCTCCACCCTGCGCCGGATCCTCGCCCACCCCCATCGCCTGCGCCACTCCTTCGCCACGCATCTGCTCGCGGGCGGAGCCGACCTCCGGACGATCCAGGAGCTCC
>CAIYXH010000071.1 GCA_903930195.1 uncultured Actinomycetes bacterium
CCGACCCACTCGTCCGACCAGACGTGGAGCTGCTGGACGTCGATCGTCTCGAGCCCGAGGTGCGAGAGGCTCCGCTCGGTGCACTGCTCGATCCAACTGCCGGGGAACGCATCCTCGGCGGCCACACCGGCGCGCGCGGGCCACTGGCTGTTCTTCGGCGGCACCTTCGTCGCGACGTGGATCGTCTCGGACGAGGCGCGGACGACCTTGCCGACGAGCTGCTCGCTGTGGCCTTCGCCGTAGGCGAGCGCGGTGTCGATGAAGGTGACGCCGAGCTCGATCGCCCGCTCGAGCGCGCGGGTGGACTCGTCGTCCTCCGCGCCCACCCACATCGACTTGCCGATGCCCCAGGCGCCGTAGCCGAGCTCGGAGACCTCGAGGCCGGTGCGGCCGAGTGTGCGGTAGCGCATGGCCTCTCTTCTACCGCACCGGCAACGGGTCGCGTAGCGTGAAGGTGTGGACGTCGAGCAGCCGTTTCACACGGATGTCGCCTACTACGAGAGCCGCGCGGAGGGGATCGCGACGACCGGCGGCGTCTTGCTCGCCGAGGCGCAGCTCGACCTCGCCCGCCGGCACGGGCACGCGAGTTGGGACGAGCTCGTCCGCCGCGTCGAGGCGCTTCGCACGGGTGCCGAGCCGCCGACGCCGTTCCTGCTCGCCTACCGCGCGGTCGAGGACGACGACCTCGACGCGCTGCGAGAGCTCCTCGACGCACACCCGGACCTCGTCCGCGTGCGCGGGACGAACGGCAACGACCTGCTCGGGATGGCCAACGACCTCCGGCTCGTGCAGCTGCTGCTCGACCGCGGCGCCGACCCGAACCGCGGCAACGACTACGGCTGGACGAAGCTGCACCAGGCGGGCTACGCGAACCGCCGGGACCTTGCCGAGACGATGCTCGCCGCGGGCGGCCGGCTCGACGTCTCGGCGCGCGGCGACGGCGGCACGCCGCTCGTCTGCGCGCTCTTCTGGGGCCACCGCGAGGTCGTGGACCTGCTCGGCACCGCTCCCGGCAACCTCCGCGTCGCCGCCGGCCTCGGCGACCTCGACCTGATCACGGCGCTCGCGGGACGCCCCCAGGCGGGCGCGCACCGCGGCTTCTACCGCCCCCACGGCGGATTTCCCGCGTGGACGCCCTCCGACCATCCGCAGGAGGTGCTCGACGAGGGGCTCGTCTGGGCGGCGAAGGCGGGACGCGACGAAGCCGTCGAGGCGCTCGTCTCGCTCGGCGCCGACGTCGACGCCGACCCCTACCGCGGCACCGCGCTCACCTGGGCCGCCGCCAAGGGACGGGTCTCCACGATCCGCACGCTCGTCCGGCTCGGCGCGAACGTGAACCGTCTCGCCACCTTCGGCGGCCCCGACCACGGCGAGGGCGTCACCGCCCTCCATCTGGCCGCGCAGTCGGGAAGGCTCGAGGCCGTCGAGACGCTGCTCGAGCTCGGTGCCGACCCGACCGTGAAGGACGCGCAGCACGGCGGCGATCCCGTTGGCTGGGCCGAGTTCGGCGGCCACGACGACGTCGCCGCGCTGATCAAGACAACGCAGGTCTAAGCTAGACGGGTGATTCCCGACGCAGGCCCAGGGCCGCGCTACTGCTACCGGCACCCGGACCGCGAGACGGGTCTCTCGTGCTCGGAGTGCGGGCGCCCCATCTGTTACGAGTGCATGACCCCGCCGCCCGTCGGGCTGCGCTGCC
>CAIYXH010000072.1 GCA_903930195.1 uncultured Actinomycetes bacterium
CTCCTCGCGGATCGCCGAGATGCTCGGCGTCTCGCGCGCCTCCGCCGGCGAGATGCTGAAGCGGCTCGAGGCCGACGGCCTGGTCGAGCGCGGCGAGCGCAAGGAGGCGCTCCTCACTGAGACCGGCCGCGCACGCGCCGAGAAGGTCGTGCGCAAGCACCGGATCATCGAGCGCCTGCTGACCGACTTCATGGGCTATACGCCCGCCGAGTCGCACGTCCATGCCGACGAGCTCGGCGACACCTTCAGCGACGACATGATCGAGCGGATCGAGCTCAAGCTCGGCCACCCCGACCGCTGCCCGCACGGCTGGCCGATCGACCCGGAGTTCGAGCACGCCGAGAACGGCGAGCTGGAGCCGCTCACGACGATCGACGCCGGCGCCACGGCGACGATCATCCGCCTCGCCGAGCACGACGGCGACCTGCTGCACTGGTTCTACGACGAGGGTCTCGTCCCCGGCACCGTCGTCGCCGTCCAGGCGCACGAGCCCGCCGCCGGCCAGCTCCGCGTCACCGCCGACAGCACGCCGATGGCGATCGGCGACAAGGCCGCCGCGGGGCTGTTCGTTCGGCGCGCGGCAGTCTAGGGACTGGCCCGGGCTTTAGGGGCCTGTCCCGACTGAGACGCTGCAGCTCGGAGCGGCGCCAAGGTCGAACACGGGCCAGGCCCCTCCAGGGCCAGGCCCTTAGAGGTCACCGCCCAGACAGGTCGAACGTCGGGGACAGTCCCTAGACCGTCGCCGGAGCGCCGAGACCGGCAGCCGCCCTGAGGGCGTCCGCCTTGTCCGTGCGCTCCCAGGTGAAGCCGTCGCCCTCGCGGCCGAAGTGGCCGTAGGCGGCCGTCGGCACGTAGATCGGCCGGCGCAGGTCGAGATCGCGGACGATCGCGCCGGGGCGCAGGTCGAAGTGCTCGCGGACGAGCGCCTCGATCGTCGTGACCGGGATCACCTCGGTGCCGAAGCAGTCGACGAGGATCGAGAACGGATGCGCGACGCCGATCGCGTAGGCGACCTGGATCTGGCAGCGGTCGGCGAGACCGGCAGCCACGACGTTCTTCGCGACCCAGCGCGCCGCGTAGGCGGCGGAACGGTCGACCTTGGTCGGATCCTTGCCGGAGAAGGCGCCGCCGCCATGCGGGGCCGCGCCGCCGTAGGTGTCGACGATGATCTTGCGACCGGTGAGGCCGGCGTCGCCCATCGGGCCACCGATCACGAACTTGCCGGTCGGGTTGACGTAGACGAAGTCCTTCTCGCGCAGGCGGCGCTCCTCGTAGAGCTCGCCCGGCAGCACCGGCTGGATCACGTGCTCGATCAGGTCGGTGCGAAGCCGGTCGGGGATATCGACACCCTCGCGATGCTGGCTGGAGATCAGGACGCGCTCGATCTCGACGGGTGTCTGACGACCGGCCTCGTCGACCTCGTAGCGGACGGTGACCTGCGTCTTCCCGTCCGGGCGCAGGTACGGCAGCACGCCACTCTTCCGGACTTCGGCGAGGCGGCGGGCGAGCTTGTGCGCGAGCGTGATCGGCAGCGGCATCAGCTCGGCGGTCTCGCGCGTCGCGTAGCCGAACATCAAGCCCTGGTCGCCGGCGCCGAGGCGGTCGAGCGGATCGGTGTCACCGGCGTCGTTCTGCACCTCGAAGGCCTCGTCGACGCCCTGCGCGATGTCAGGCGACTGCTCGTCGAGCGCGACCATCACGGCGCAGGTCTGCGCGTCGAAGCCGTACTTGGCGCGGGTGTAGCCGATCTCGGTGATCCGCTCGCGCACGAGGCGCGGGATGTCGACGTACGTCGAGGTGGTGATCTCGCCCGCGACGACGACGAGGCCGGTGGTCACGAGCGTCTCGCACGCGACGCGCCCCATAGGGTCGGCGGCGAGGACGGCGTCGAGGACCGAGTCGGAGACCTGATCGGCGACCTTGTCCGGATGTCCCTCGGTGACGGACTCGGAGGTGAAGGAGAACGAGCGGGCAGTCATGGGGCGAAACCCTACCGGCTACTCGTCGGTCGGAGCGCGCTGCATCAGCTCGGCCGCGAGCTCGTGCAGCGGGCGGCCGTCGAGCACCGAACAGACACCCTCGGTGACGGGCATCTCGACGCCGTGTCGGTGCGCAAGCTCGCGCAGCACCGGCGCCGTCGTGAGCCCTTCGACGGTCTGGTCGATCTCCGCGAGCGTCTCCTCCTGCGTGCGGCCGCGTGCCATCAGCTCGCCGGCGCGGCGGTTGCGTCCGCTCGGATGCCAGCAGGTGACGACGAGGTCACCCATGCCGGCGAGGCCGAAGAACGTCTCGGAGCTTGCCCCCAGGCACTCGCCGAGCCGCGCCATCTCGACAAGGCCGCGGGTGATCAGCGCTGCCTTGAGGTTGTCGCCCAGCTCGAGCCCGTCGACGGCGCCGGCCGCAAGGGCGATCACGTTCTTCGCAGCGGCGCAGAGCTCGACGCCGACCAGATCGTCGTTGAGGTAGATCCGGAAGAGCCGGGAGTTGAGCCAGTCCTGGAGGTTGTCGGCGAGCTCCGCGTCCTCGCTCGAGATCACCGACACACCCGGCAGGCCGGCCGCGACCTCCTCGGCCATGTTCGGGCCGGTGAGCACCGCGACCTTGCGGCCGCGCACGAGCGTCGAGAGCCGCGCTCCGGTCGCCGGGTCCAGGCCCTTCGTCAGGCTCAACACGGGCGCGTCACCCGCGATGCCGCCGACGACCGGGCCGAAGGCATGGCTCGGCACGGCCACGACGACGAGGTCGGCACCTTCGCTCGGCGCCTCGGCCAGCGTCGAGGCGCCCACCCCGGCCAGGTCGAGCTCCTGCTGGTAGCGCGGGTTGCGACCCGTGGTCCGGATTGCGTCGACGTCGGCCTGGTCGCGGAGCGCGAGCGTGACCTCGTGCCCCCGGTCGGCGAGGATCCGGGCGAAGCTCGTCCCCCACGAGCCGCCGCCGACGACGACTGCCCTCACGAGCGGCGCCGGAAGTCGATCGCGACGGGCACGCCCTCGAGCTCGAAGCGGTCGCGGATCTGATTCTCGACCCAGTAGCCGTAGTCGCGGGTGATCAGGCTCGTGTCGTTGACCGTGATCCGGATCCGCGGCGGGCGCGTCGAGACCTGGGCGCCGTAGAGCATGTTGAGGCGCTTCTGGCCCTTGGACGGCGGCTGGCGCGACTCCTTCAGCTCGACGAGGAACCTGTTGAGCTCCGGCGTCGGGATGCGGCCGGCGTGCTTGTCGTAGAGCGTCGCGACGACCTCGAGCAGACGGGTGACGCCGCGGCCGCTCTCCGCCGAGGTCGTGATGAACGGCGGACGCTGGCGCAGGCGGCGCTGGAGCTCGGGCCGCACGTCCTCGATCGTGACCTCGGAGATGTCCCACTTGGAGAGGACGACGAGCGTCGAGCACTGCGACTTCCGTGCGATGTCCGCGGCGTTCAGGTCGCCTTCGACGATCCCCTGAGAGGCGTCGATCAGGACGAGCGCGACGTCCGCACGCTTGGCGGCTTCGAGCGCGCGCAGCTCCGAGTAGTAGTCGATGCCCTGGCGCTGCTTGCGCTTGCGGCGCAGCCCGGCCGTGTCGACGAGGACGAACGTCCGCCCGTCGCGTTCGACGACGGTGTCGATCGCGTCGCGCGTCGTGCCCGGGATCTCCGAGACGATCGAGCGCTCGCTGCCGATGAGCTTGTTGAAGAGCGACGACTTGCCGACGTTCGGGCGGCCGAGGATCGCGACGCGGATCGCCTCGTCGGTGGGCGCCACGCGGCCGGAGCCGACCTCTTCGAGCCGGGCGACGATCAGGTCGAGCAGGTCGCCGGAGCCCAGGCCGTGCAGGCCGGAGAGCGGGAACGGGTCGCCGAAGCCGAAGCGGTGGAACTCGAGCGCGAGGGCCTCCTGGCTGGGGTCGTCGATCTTGTTCGCGATCACCATCACCGGGGTGTGCGAGAGCCGCAGGATCTCGGCGAGCTCCTCGTCGCCGGGCGTGATCCCCGCCTTCGCGTCGACGACGAAGAGGACGAGGTCGGCGTCGGCGACGGCGACGCGCGCCTGGTCGGCGATCGAGCGGGTGATCGAGTCGCTCGCGGCGATGTCGACACCGCCCGTGTCGACGAGCAGGAACTTGCTGCCCGACCACTCGCAGATCAGCTCCTTGCGGTCGCGCGTCGTGCCCTGGGTCTCGTGGACGACGGCGGCGCGGGACGCGGTGAGCCGGTTGATCAGCGTCGACTTGCCGACGTTCGGGAAGCCGACGATCGCCACGGTCCCGAGCAGGTGCTCGGGTTCTGTCGTGAGCTCGCTCATAGTGGCGGGGTCAGTCCCTTCGGGCGGCCCTGGGCGTGAACCTCGGCCAGCCAGTCGTAGAGCACGTTGATGCGGCGCTCGAGCTCTTCGCTCGCCGCCTTATAGGCCTGCCCGCCTTTGCCGTAGCCGTCGAGCAGGAACGGCTCGCCGACGGCCAGCGAGCAAGGGGCGCGGTTCGTCAGCGTCCAGAACTGGGTGCCGTAGATGCCGATCGGGACGACCGGCACGTTCTCGGAGATCGCGACCATCGCGGCACCGGGTTGCGCCTTGCCCGGGCGGCCCGACTTCTGGCGCGTGCCCTCGACGAAGACGCCGATCGAGCGGCCCTCACGGACGAGCTCACGCATCTTCCGGACGGCGTCGCGGTCGGACTCGCCCCGGCGGATCGCGACGATCCCGTGCGCCTGCAGGTACGCGCCGACGAGTGGCACGCCGCGCAACTCGACCTTCGCGATGTAGTTGATGTCCCGCGGCGAGAGCGTCCCGGTGATGCCGATGTCCATCCAGGCAATGTGATTGAACGCGAGCACGCAGCCGCCCTCGAGCGGCCAGCGGTCGAGCCCGTAGCCGCGCGGCCGTGCCAGCACCCGGACGAGCGGGGCGATCCAGTGCCGCGACAGCCACCACCAGCGTTCTTGAGACGCCATCAGCGTTCCGCCGGAATGCAGGCGCGGACAAGCTCCTCGATCCGCGCGACGACGCCTTCGATGGTGAGGTGGGTCGTGTCGATCTCCTCGGCATCCGCGGCGGGGCGCATCCGCGCCGCGTCGGACTCGTCGCGGAGCTTGAGGTCGGTGGCGAGCGCGTCGGCGCCGATCTCGGGCCGCTCGGCCTGCCGGCGGCCGGCGCGAATGGCCGGGTCGGCGACGAGGTAGACCTTCACCTCGGCGCCCGGCGCGACGACGGTGCCGATGTCGCGGCCCTCGATCACGACGTCGCCCTCGGAGCCGAGCTCGCGCTGGCGCTCGCGCATCACGTCCCGCACCTCGGCGTGGGCGGCGACGACGGGAACCATCCGGTCGACGCGCACCTGGCGGATCGCCGAGGTCACGTCGGAGCCGTCGATGAAGACGCGGCCGGCGTCGTCGAACGAGACGGGGAACTCGCGCGCGAGGACGCCGAGACGGTCGCCCTCGTCGAGCGGGATCCCGCGCTGCAGCCCGAGCCAGGTGAGGCTCCGGTACATCGCGCCCGTGTCGAGGTAGCTGAAGCCGAGCCGCTCGGCGAGTGCGCGGGCAACGGTGCTCTTGCCGGCCCCGGCGGGGCCGTCGATGGCGACGATCACTGGCTCACACCTTCCTGCTTGAGCGACTCGAGAAGGTCGAAGAAGCCGGGAAACGATATCGCCACGGACTCCGCCCCTTGGATCGTCACGCCTTCCGACGAGACGAGCCCGGCGATTGCGCCGAGCATCGCGATGCGATGGTCGCCGGCGGCGTCGATCTTGCCGCCGCGCGGCCGTGCCGGGACGCCGCGGATCTTCCAGCCGTCGGGACGTGACTCGATCCGCACGCCGATGGCCCTCAACGCGTCGGTGACGGTCTCGATCCGGTCGCTCTCCTTTGCCCGCAGCTCCTCGGCGCCGTTGACCCAGGTCGTGCCGCGCGCGAACGCACCGAGCAGCGCGACGAGCGGCAGCTCATCGACGAGCGTCGGCACCTCGGCGGCCTCGATCCGCGTCGCGGTGAGCGGCTGGGCCGAGACCTCGACCGAGCCGATCAGCTCGCCGGCGATGCGGCGCTTGTCGAAGATCGCGACGCGGGCGCCCATCCGCTCGAGCACGTCGAGCAGCCCGACGCGCCGTGGGTTGAGGCCGAGATCGTGGACGGTGACGCTCGAGCCGGGGATCAGCGCGGCGGCGACGAGGAAGGGCGCAGCCGAGGAGATGTCGCCGGGCACGAGCACCTCGGGCAGCGAGAGCCGTGTGGGCGCCTCGACCGAGACGAGCCCCGGGCGGCGAACGACCTTCGCACCCGCAGCCTCGAGCATCAGCTCGGTGTGGTCGCGCGTGGCGGTCGGCTCGATCACGGTGGTCGTCCCGGTGGCGCCGAGGCCGGCGAGCAGCACTGCCGACTTCACCTGGGCGCTCGCGACAGGAAGGGCGTACTCGATCCCGGTCAGGGCGGTGCCCTCGATCGTGAGGGGCAGCGTGCCGGTCTCGGTCTCGAGCCGGGCGCCCATCTCCGAGAGCGGCTTCGTGACTCTGCCCATCGGGCGACCCGAGAGCGACTCGTCGCCGGTGAGGGTAAAGCGACCGTCATGGAACGCGAGGATCCCCGAGACGAGCCGCGCGAGCGTGCCGGCGTTGCCGCAGTCGAGCGGGCCGTCGGGGGCGCGGAGCCCGCGCAGGCCGACGCCGTGCACGACGAGCGTGTCGACGTCTTCCTCGACCACCTCCACGCCGAGCTGCCGCACGACCCGCAGCGTCGACTCGGTGTCGCCGCCGCGGCCCCAGCGCGTGACGCGCGTCGTGCCTTCCGTGAGCGCGCCGATCAGCAGGGCGCGGTGCGAGACCGACTTGTCGCCGGGCACGCCGATGTGGCCGTGCACCTGCGCGGCAGGCAGCTGCTTCACGCCATCACCGCCGAGACCGTGACGCTGTAGCCCTTTGCCTCGAGCAGCTCGGCCGCGCGGGCGGCGACGTCCTCACCGGTGACGAGCAGCGTGGCGGTGCCGCCCTGCTCGGGCGAGACGTGCTGCACCTCGAAGTCGTCGATGTTGATCCGCTCGGCGCCGAGCGCCTGCGTGATCTCGGCGAGCACGCCGGGGCGGTACGGGACATGGACACGGAGCTCGTGCAGCGCACCGGCGTCCTCATACGCGACCTCGAGCATCCGGCGGCGGTTGCCGGCGGCCTCGCCGATCCAGGCGGAGAAGAACTCGGTGTCGCCGCGGTCGAGCGCCGCTTCGACCTCGGCGATCCGGCGGCGGTGCTCGGCGAGCTCCACGCGGACGGCGTCGGCGTTGTCGAGGAAGATGTCGCGCCACATGCGGGGGTTCGCACCGGCGATCCGAGTCATGTCCCGCAGCGACCCGCCGGCGTTCGCGAGCGGCTCGTGCCCTTCGACGCGGCTCGCGCCGGCCTGGTTGACGATCACGTTCGCGAGGACGTGCGGGACGTGGCTCGTCAGCGCGACGAGCCGGTCGTGCGCGACCGGGTCGATCGCCACGGGGAACGCGCCGAGGTCGGCGACGAGGCCGTGGACGAGACGGTGACGCTCGGGGTCGGTGTCGGCGGTCGGGGTGAGGAACCAGGTGGCGCCTTCGAAGAGCCCGGCCGAGGCGTGCTCGGGGCCGCGGGCCTCGGAGCCGGCGATCGGGTGGCCACCGACGAACCGCGGCGAGCCGGCGGCCGCCGCGACGGCGCCGGCCTTGGTCGAGCCCACGTCGGTGACAGTGGCGTCGGCGCCGGCCGCGAGCACCTCGCGCACCTGGCCCGGCAGCTCGCCGATCGGCGCGGCGATCACGGCGAGATCGGCGCCCTCGAGCGCTTCGGCGAACGACGCGGCGGGCGTGACGGCGCCGCGTTCCCCGGCGACGCGCAGGGCGTCGGGATCGGGATCCCAGCCCGAGACGGCGATGCCGCGCGCGCCGGCCGCGAGGCCGAGCGACGCCCCGATCAGACCGGTGCCGACCACGGTGAGCTTCTGGATCGGCACTACGGGCGCCGCATCAGCTCGGCGAGCCGGAATGCGAGATCGAGCGACTGGCGCCCGTTCAGGCGCGGGTCGCAGAGGGTCTCGTAGCGGTCGTCGAGCTGGTTCTCGACAAGCTCTTCGGAGCCGCCGAGGCACTCGGTCACGTTCTCGCCCGTGTACTCGAGGTGGATCCCGCCCGGCCAGACGCGCTCGGCGCGGCAGGCGCGGAAGAAGCCCTCGATCTCGCTCATGATCGCGTCGAAGTGCCGCGTCTTGCGGCCCGTCGAGCTGGTGAAGCCGTTGCCGTGCATCGGGTCGCAGGCCCAGACGACCGGGATCTTCGAGTCGCGCACCGCGCGCAGGAGCGGCGGCAGCGCGTCGTCGACCTGCTCGGCGCCCATGCGCGCGATCAGCGTCAAGCGGCCGGGGATCCGGTCGGGGTTGAGGCGGGCGCAGAGCTCCACGGCCTCCTCGGGGCTCGCCTTCGGGCCGAGCTTCAGCCCGATCGGGTTGTGGACGCCGGAGAAGAACTCGATGTGCGCACCGTCGAGCGCGCGCGTGCGCTCTCCGATCCAGAGGATGTGGGCCGAGCAGTCGTACCAATCGCCCGTGATGGAGTCGCGGCGGGTGAGACCCTCCTCGTAGTCGAGCAGGATCCCCTCGTGGCTCGTCCAGACGTCGACCTGGTGGAGCTGCGGCGTCGCGGCGAGGTCGATCCCGCACGCGGCCATGAAGCCGAGCGCCCGCTCGATCTCGCCGGCGAGCACCTCGTAGCGCTGCCCCATCGGCGAGCTCGCGACGAAGCTCTGGTTCCACTGGTGCACCTGCGTCAGGTCGGCGAAGCCGCCCTTCGTGAAGGCGCGGACGAGGTTGAGCGTCGCGGTCGCGAAGTGGTAGCCGTCGAGCATCCGGCCCGGCTCGGGCACGCGCGCGGCGGCGAACGGCGCGTCGTCGTGGATCATGTGACCGCGGAAGACGGGGATCTCGCCGTCCGGCCCCATCTCCGTGGAGGCCGAGCGCGGCTTCGTGAACTGCCCGGCGATCCGGCCGACCTTGAGCACCGGCAGCGCCGCGCCGTAGGTCAGCACGGCCGCCATCTGCAGCAGGATCTTCAGCCGCTCGCGGATCGAGACCGCCGACCAGGCAGCCCCCGTGTCGGTCAGCCGCGTGAAGTCGTGGAACGACTCGGCGCAGTCGCCCGCCTGCAGCAGGAACGCGCGCCCTGCGGCGACCTGCGCGAGGCTTGCCTGCACCTGCCGCGCCTCGCCCGCGAAGACGAGCGGCGGCAGCGCGTGCAGCGTCCGGCGCACCTCGTCGAGGCGTGCGAGATCCGGCCATTCCGGCTGCTGGAGCGCCTCGCGCTCCCGCCAGGAGGACGGGGTCCAGGTTGAGTCGACGACTGCCATCGGCTTCCAGTGTAGGCGCCGGTACGCTCCGGACCATGCGCATCTTCTCGGGCATCCAGCCGACCGGCGCGAAGCACTTCGGCAACTACTCCGGCGGCTTCCGGCAGTACGCGGCGACCCAGGAGGAGGGCGATGCGTTCTTCTGCATCGTCGACCTGCACTCGATCACGGTCGACTACGCGCCCGCCGATCTGCGCGAGCGGACGCTCGATCTCGCCGCGATGCTCTTCGCCACCGGCCTCGACCCGGAGCGCTCGACGGTGTTCGCCCAGAGCCACGTCAAGGCGCACGCCGAGGCAGCCTGGCTCCTCTCCGCGGTCACGAGCTACGGGC
>CAIYXH010000073.1 GCA_903930195.1 uncultured Actinomycetes bacterium
CCCGTCGGCGCGCCGACGGCATCCCGCTCGACGACGCCGCCGCGCACGTCGAGGTCGCCGCCCGCGAGCGCGAGCGCGGCCGAGTTGAGCCAGAGCGAGTGGTAGTCCTTGGAGAGCAGCGCTGCGGGGACGTCGCCGGTGACGGCGTCGAGCTCGGCGCGGGTCGGGTCGCGGCCGTCACTCCAGTCGCCGCTGCGCCAACCGTAGCCGCGGATCATCCGGCCGGCGACGCGCGGTGCGGCTGCGACACGCGCGAGCGTCTCGGCGAGCGAGCCGCAGCCGTCGAGCGCGATCTGCGTCCGGGCGAGCGCCCAGGTGGGGAAGTGGACGTGCGCGTCCGAGAAGCCGGGCACGACGGTCATGCCGCGCAGGTCGACGACGTCGGGCGTCGCGAGTGCCGATTCGTGGACGCCGACCCCCCCGGCGATCGTGCCGCCCGCGATCGCGAGAGCCCGCTGCACCGGGATCTGCGGATCGAGCGTGCGGATGAAGCCGTTGTCCAGGATCACGAGTGCTTGAATCCAAGCATGCACGGGTTCCTGGTCTTCGCCGGCGTCGCGCTGGTCGTGACGCTGACACCCGGCCCGGCGACGGCCTTGATCGTCCGGAGCGCGATCCGGGGAGGCCACCGCGCGGCGCTGCTCACGACCGCGGGCAACTCGATGGGGATCCTCTTCTGGGCAGGCGCCTCTGCCGTGGGGATCTCGGCGCTCGTCGCTGCCTCGGAGGTTGCGTTCGTCGGGCTCAAGATCGCGGGCGCGGTCACCCTGGTCGTGCTCGGGGTGCAGTCGTGGCGACGCACGCTGCGCGGCGAGGCACGCGAGGTCACGGCCGAGAGCTCGCGGAGCGCCTTCCGCAACGGCGTCGTCACGAGCTTCGCGAACCCGAAGCTCGCCGTGTTCTTCGTCGCGCTCTTCCCGCAGTTCCTCTCGTCGAGCCACTCCGAGCTGCCGAAGGCGCTCGCGATGGGCGCCCTGATCGTCGCCTACGACGTCGTGTACTTCTCGCTGATCGCCTTCGTGGTGACCCGGGCGCGGGCCGGCTTCGAGCGCGGGCCCTGGGCGCGCCGCCTCGAGCGTGCGACCGGCAGCGTGATGATCGGGCTCGGCCTCCGACTCGCCGTCGAGCGCTGATGATCGACCACCTGACCGTCGGCGTCTCGGACCCGGAGGCCTCGCGCCGCTTCTACGACGCGGCGTGTGCGCCGCTCTCCCTCGCCTACGGAGAGCACTCGCCGTTCGCATGGTGGGGAGCATTGACGCTCGCAACCGACGGGCGGCCCGTCTCGACGGGCGTCCACGTCGCGCTCGCGGCGGCGAGTGAGGATGCGGTGAATGCGTTCCATGCGGCGGCGCTCGCGGCGGGTGGCACGGACAACGGCGCGCCCGGGCCTCGGCCGAACTACGGCCCGGACTACTACGCCGCCTTCGTCCACGATCCGGACGGGACGAACGTCGAGGCCGTCTACCGCGGCGCGCCGGTCTCCGACTTCGACCACGTCTCGTTCGGCACGGCCGATCTCGAGAGCGCCAAGGCGTTCTACGAGACCGTGCTCGCTCCGCTCGGCCACGGCGTGCTCTGGGAGACTGGCGACATCGCCGCCTTCGGGGCGCGGGGCGCGATGTTCGCGCTGATGCGCAAGGAGCCGACGCGCCACGTGCATCTCGCCTTCGCGGCCTCGAGCCCGGCCGAGGTCGACGCGTTCTGGGAGGTGGGTCGCGCTGCGGGCTATGCCGACAACGGCGCGCCCGGCCCGAGGCCGCAGTACCACGAGGGCTACTACGGCGCCTTCCTGCTCGACCCCGACGGACGGAACGTCGAGGCCGTGCACCACGCGCGTTAGCTCTCCGCGTTCAGCTTCAACCGCCGGACGACGGGCTCGATCGCGACGCCCTGCACGATCGTCGAGACGAGCACGACGAAGAAGACCGCGTTGAACAGCGTGTGGCTGCCTGCGATCCCCGCCGAGACCGCGAAGGTCGCGAGCACGATCGGGACCGCCCCGCGGAGTCCGGCGGTCGAGAGGAAGATCTGCTCGCGCAGGCTGAAGCCGAACGGCGTCGCGAGCAGGGCGACCGTGATCGGCCGGGCGACGAACGTGAGCACGGCGGTGACGCCGATCGCGGCCCAGGCGACATCGCCGAGCCCGCTCGGGAAGACGAGCAGGCCGAGGACGATGAAGAGGACGACCTGGGCGAGGAACGCCAGTCCCTCGTGGAAGCCGACGATCCCCTTCCGGAGCCGGTTGGGGGAGTTGCCGATGCAGATCCCGACGACGTAGACCGCGAGAAAGCCGCTCGCGTGCAGGCTGGCGGCGGTGCCATAGCTGACCGCCGCGATCCCGATCGACGCGACGGGGGCGAACGGGGCGAGCTGGCTCGGGAGGAGCGGCAGGAGGCGGGTCGCGAGCAGGCCGAGCACGAGCCCGATCAGGAGGCCGAGCCCCAACTGCCGGACGAGGAGCACCGCGATGTCGGTGATCCCGTAGTCGGGCTTCTGCACGAACGAGATCAAGCCGAGCGTCAGCGTGACGGCCATCGGGTCGTTCAACCCCGACTCGGCGGAGAGCAGGGTGCCGATCCGACGGTTGACGTGCGTGAAGCGCAGCATCGCGAAGACCGCTGCTGCGTCGGTCGAGCCGACGATGCCGCCGATCAGGAGCGCCTTGCTCGTGTTCAGATGCAGGAACGCCGCGGCTGCGAGCGCGGTGATGCCGGCGGTCACGACGACACCGACGGTGCTCAGCACGAAGGCTGGTGCAAGGACACGGCGCATCTCGTCCCAACGCATGGTCAGTCCGCCCTCGAACAGGATCGCGATCAGGCCGACCACACCCACCGAGCGGGCGGTGTGGGGATCGTCGAACTGGATCCTCCCGAGCCCCTCGGAGCCGAGCAGCATCCCGAGCCCGAGGAAGGTGACGAGCAGCGGGAACCGCAGGCGCTGCGTCGCGACCGCCGCGACGACGGCGAGGAGCAGGATCGCCCCGCCGGCGAGGATCTGATGATCGCTCATCGGCTAAGGCTGTCAGAAGTGCGTGATGAACTAGTGCGAAGCCAGAGAGAGCAGCGTCATCGCGCCCATGGCGATGACCGCTGCGACCGCTGCGAGCGCCGCAATCCGCAGTTGGATGAGCATGGCCCTGGTATCGGCAACCTGCGTCCTAGACTGAAGCCCGTGTCGGAGGGGCTCGCATGACCCGGGTGACGCTCTCGAGCGCCGACCGCGTGCTCTTCCCGGACGACGGGATCACGAAGGGCGAGCTCTTCGCCTACTACGAGGCGATCGCGCCCGCGATCCTGCCGCACCTCCACGACCGGCCGTTCACGATGAAGCGCTGGCGCGAGGGGCTGCCGGGCGGCAGCTTCTTCCAGAAGCAGGCGCCGAAGGGGATGCCCGACTGGATCCCCCGGCGGACGTTCCAGACCTGGCCGCGGGAGGGAGGATCGCGGATGGTCGACTTCCCGCTCGTCAACTCGACCGACGCGCTCCTCTGGATGGTGCAGATGCACTGCATCGACATGAACGCCTGGTACTCGCGCGTCGACAAGCCCGACCGCCCCGACTTCGTCCTCTTCGACCTCGACCCGCCGGAGGAGCCCGACGGCTTCGTCCAGGCGATCCGCGTCGCGCACCTGATCCGTGAGGCCCTCGACGGGTTCGGCTTCCGCAGCCACGTGAAGACGAGTGGAGCCGACGGGATCCACGTCCTGCTGCCGATCGCGCGCCGCTCGGGCTACGACGACACCTACGCCTTCGCCGAGCTCCTCTCGCGCAAGCTCGAGGCCGAGCACCCGGGCCTCGTCACGACCGAGTGGCTGAAGAAGAAGCGCGCCGGCGTCCTCGTCGACCACCGCCAGAACGGCCACGGCAAGACGATCGCCTCCGTCTACTCGGTGCGCCCGAAGCCCGGCGCGCCAGTGTCGACGCCGCTCGCCTGGGAGGAGCTGACGGAGGACGTGCGGCCCCGTGACTTCACGATGGCCGTCGCGCTGGAGCGGGTGGAACGGCTCGGCGACATCTTCGCGCCGGCGCTCGACGGGGGCCAGGCGCTCGCGCCGGCGCTGAGAGGGCTTCGAGCGGAGGGTCCGGATGCCGCGTAGTCCGAGCATGCATCCTCCGTCCATGCGCGACGATCAGCCCGTTGCGCCGGTGTCGACGGCGCTTGCCTGGAACACGTTCGCCGAGGACATCCGCCCGGGTCAGGCCCTCGGGCCGCCGCTGCGCGAGCTGAGGGTCAAGTCTCAGGCCGATCCAGACGAGGCCGGCCGCTTGCGATCTCTCAGGCCGTCGATTACCCTCGGAATGTGCGGAGGGGGCTGCCGGGCGGGAGACGGCTTGTCAGGCTCGCGGTGGTATTCGTGGCCGGGCTCGTGGCCGGGATCGCGCCGCTCGGGACGCTCGCGGCGATCGCCGACACGGTGACGACCATCGTCTTCCCCGAGATCGTGAGGACGACCACGCTCCCGCGGTTCCAACCGGTCCCCTCGGCGCCCGCTTCGCTCGTGATGACGCAAACGCTTTCGCCCTCGATCACGGTCGAGTCCACGGCCGCAGCCGACACCACCGCTGCGCACATCGGCGCGCCACTCACGTTGACGTTCACCTTCACGCCGCAGGGCGCCTACGCGTTCCGGAAGGCCACGGCCACCATCTCCGGTCTCATGCCCGCCCTTGCACCGCAGGCCGAAACCGACGATGGGGGCACGTGTACCCAGACGTCGGCGCCTGACGGTACGTGGGCGGTCAACTGCGGCATCAATAGCGCGATCGGGGTGATAAGCACCGTCACGGTGGCGGCGATGCCCGTTGCGGTGGGCACGGCGACGGTCAAGGCGGCCTTGTCCGGAACCGGCGCAGCCGCGGGAAGCGCCCAGCCAACGCTCGACGGGGCGGCGCTCGCGGTGAGCGTCGGGCCGCCCAACGCCGATCTCGCCGTCCGGATGCCCGCGAAGCCCTTAACGGTGCGGTTGGGCCGCGAAGCACGCGTGTCGCTCGTAGCGACGAGCTCGGGCCCTTCGGCAGCTTCGGACGGGCAGGTTGCGATCGTCGTCCCGCCGTTCGTTCGCGTGCTTTCGGCAACGCCGAGCGTCGGCGCGTGCTCGTTGCGGAAGTCGCTCTGTTACCTCGGCAATCTGACCCCGGGTCAGACGGACGTCATCGTCCTGCGGCTCAGAGCAAGCGCCGTGGGAGCCGGGGCCTTGACGGCGACCGTCGCGAACAAGGTCGCCGATCCACAGCACGCGAATGACCGTGCCAGCGTGCGGATCGCGGTCGCCGGCGCGAAGCGCTAGTCCGAGACGGGCGAGGGGTGGCCGAGCTCGACGAGCCGGCCGAGGGCGAGGCGGAGGTGCCGGATCTCCTCGGCGCCGATCTTCTCCTCGAAGGTGCGGTTGACCGCTTCGACGGCCTCGTTGACGATCTGCGCCGCGACCTCGCCGCGCGGGGTGAGCGCGATCTGGATCCGGCGGCCGTCGCTCTCGTCGGGCAGCCGCTGGACGTAGCCCCGGAGTGCGAGCGTGTCGATCACCTGGCTCGCCGCCTGCTTCGCGATGCCGAGCTGCAGCGCGGCATCGCGGAGGTTGCCCATCCGCCGGATCCCGCCGACGACGCGCGCGCCGGTGGGCGGCATGTCGTCGATCCCGGCGGCGGCGAGCGCTGCATGGATCGCCTCACCGTAGACCTTGCGGGCCTCCGCGAAGAGGACCGGGAGGGCGATCTCCTCGTACCAGGGAACCTGCTGCGCGCTCGTGTCGGTCGCCATGCCGGGACGCTAGCGTTCGTGTCCGCAGATCGTCAAGTCTGTTGACCAGATCGACTCATGTGCGTGTCCAGCGGAAGTGGGCCGCCGCAGGCGAGGCTTCGAGGCCGGCCGGCTCGAGGCCGACGAGCGGACCGTCGAAGACGCGCTCGCCCGCACCGAGCACGACCGGGACCACGTGCACCTCGAGGCTGTCGATCAGCCCGGCCCCGAGAAACCGCCGCGCCGTCTCGGCGCCGCCGCCGATCGAGATGTCGAGCGGGCCGGCTGCCTCTCGGGCGCGGCCGAGCGCCTCGTCGATCCCGCCGGTGACGAAGTGGAACGTCGTGTCCGAGAGCGAGAGCGACTCCCGCGGGTGGTGGGTGAGCACGAAGACGTCGTGGTGGAACGGCGGCTCGTCGCCCCACCAGCCGTCCCACGGCTCGTCCCACGGCCCGCGCACCGGGCCGAACATGTTGCGGCCCATGATCGAGGCGCCGACGTTCTCGTCCCAGTTGACGTGGTCGTTGTCGATCCCGGTCTCGCCGCCGTCGCCCATACCGTGCTTGGAGCGGAAGTTGTGGGTCGCGAACGCCCAGGCGTGCAGGCCCTGCCCGCCTTCGCCCATCGGGCTCTCGAGGGACTGTCCCGGGCCGGCCACGTAGCCGTCGAGGGACATCGTCATCTGCAGCTTCAGCTTGGGCATCGCGGTTCTCCGTTCGTCGAGTGCTGCCTTGGACTCTCGCACGCACCCCGACTCATCGGTTGCGGGCTCGGTGCGAAGGGCAGACAATCGCAGGATGGTTCGCCGCGCTGCGCTGATGACGCTCCTCTGCTTCGCGCTCGCAGGAATCGCGCAGGCGGCAGATCCGGCGCAGGTCGGCGTGGGCGGCTTCCCGACGGGGATGGCGCTCGACCCGGCGACCGGGACGCTCTATGTCGGGAACGGCACCACGAACTCGGTCTCGGTGATCGACACCGGCCGGTGCCAGGCCCGGTCTCCGGGCGGTTGCCCGCATCGCGCCGTCTCTGCGCCGGCCGGGGCGAATCCCGTCGGAATCGTGGTCGACCACGCGAACGACACGCTCTACGTCGTCGACTCGTTCGCGGACACGGTCGTCCCCGTGCGGCGGAAGCACTGCACGCGCGGTGACGTCTCCGGGTGCCGCGGCGGCCGGCCGATCAAGGTCGGCTCGGGGCCGGAGTTCCTCGCGCTCGACGCCGGCACCCAGACGCTCTACGTCGCGAGCCTCTATGCCGACACGGTCTCGGTGATCGACGCGAGGACGAACCGCGTCCGCGGGACGATCCCGCTGCGGTCGGGGCCGTTCGCCGTCGCTCTCGACGAGGCGACGAGCACGATCTACGTGGCGATGCTCGGCGCTCCCACCGTCGCCGTGGTCGACGGGCGCACGTGCAACGCGGCCGACGTCAGCGGCTGCTCGCGCAGGCACGCGACGGTGCGGGTCGGGCTTGCGCCGGGCGGCATCGCGCTCGATCCGAAGACCCACACGGTCTACGTCTCGAGCCAGGCCGAGGACGACGTCACCGTCATCGACGGCCGTACGTGCAACGGCGGGATCAGCCGCGGCTGCGCGCATCCGGCGCACGTTGCTGCAGGCCAGGGGGCGCGAGGCATCGCGATCGACGAGGTGACCGGGACCGTCTACGTCGCGAACACCGGCGCGAACACGGTCAGCGTCATCGACGGCGCGACCTGCAACGCCTCCGTGCGGCGCGGCTGCACCCAGGTGCCGGCGAGCGTCGCGGTCGGTGTCAGCCCACGCCGGCTGCTCGTCGATCCCCGGAGCCACACGGTCTACGTCACGAACGCCGGCTCGGCCTCGGTGAGCCTGCTCGACGCCCGCTCGTGCAACGCGCGCGTGCACCTGTCGTGCCCGTTGCCGGGCTCGGCCTGAGCTGCGGGTCGAACACCGGGACAGGTCTGAAGCCCTGTCCCTACGACGAGCGGGGCTACTGCTGCTTGGCGGCGGCGCGCGCTTCGGCCTTCTTCGCGCGCTTCGCGGACTGGTAGTCGAGCAGCGCCTGGGGCGAGTCGACCTTGCCGAGGCAGGCGTGATCCGGTGCCAGCGGGCGGGCGAGCTCGACGTCGAGGCGGTAGGCGAGCACCGAGGCGAGGGCGGTGATCTTCATCGGGCCGAAGCCGGGGAGGGCGCCGAGGCGCTGCTTCAGGTCGGCGGTGTCCTTCGCCTCCGTCCAGATCCGCTCGGCCTTGCCGCCGTACTCCTCCGCCACGACCGACGCGAGGTCGCCCACGCGCTGCGCCATCGCGCCGGGAAAACGGTGGATCGCGGGCTTCTCGCGGAAGGCCTCCTCGAGCTCCATCCCCGCAAGCGTCTTCGGCGCGAGCGTGCCGACTCGCTGTTTCAGCCGCAGCGGTCCGGCGAAGGCCTGCTGGACGGTGATCTGCTGGTCGATCGCGAAGCCGACGAGCAGCGCGAACGGATCCTGCGCGAGCAGCGCGCACGCCTCGGGATCGTCCGTGAACCAGAGGGCCTCAGCCACAGGGAGGACGATACCCTGGGCGGATGGACCCGCTCGCAGCCTTCTCGCCGGCGACCCGGGCCTGGTTCGGCCGTGCGTTCGCGGAGCCGACGCCCGCGCAGACGCTCGGCTGGCCGGCAATTGCGACGGGTGAGCACGTCCTGATCCAGGCACCGACGGGGTCGGGCAAGACGCTCACGGCGTTCCTCTCGGCGATCGACCGGATCACCGCGACCCCGGGCGAGGGACTGCGCGTCCTCTACGTCTCGCCGCTCAAGGCGCTCAACTACGACATCGAGCGCAACCTCCGCGGCCCGCTGGCCGGCCTCGAGTCGAAGCTCCGTGTCGGCGTGCGCACAGGGGACACCCCCGCCAAGGAGCGGCGCGAGCTTGCGAAGGTGCCGCCGGACATCCTGATCACGACGCCGGAGTCGCTCTATCTGATGCTCACCTCGTCGGTGCGCGAGAGCCTGCGCGGTGTCGAGACGCTGATCCTCGACGAGGTGCACGCCGTTGCCGGGACGAAGCGCGGCGCGCACATGGCGCTCACGATCGAGCGGCTCGCCGCGATCGCCGAGCGGCCGTTCCAGCGGATCGGGCTCTCGGCCACGCAGCGCCCGCTCGAGGAGATCGGCAAGTTCGTCTCCGGCGCGCGGCCGATCACGCTCGTCGACGCGGGCATCGCGAAAGAGCTCGACCTCCAGGTCGTCGTCCCGGTCGAGGATCTGCGCGAGCTCGGCTCGAACGCCGCGCTCTACCACCCGACCGTCCAGGATGGCCAGGTCTCTGATGGCTCCTCGGAGCACGCGGTCGCCTCGATCTGGCCGTCGATGTACCCCGAGCTGCTCTCGCTCGTGCGCGAGCACCGCTCGACGATCATCTTCGTCAACAACCGCCGCCTCGCCGAGCGCCTCGCGCTGCGCCTGAACGAGTTGGCGAACCAGGATCTCGCCGAGGGCGAGCAGCCGGTCGAGATCGCGCGCGCCCATCACGGCTCGCTCGCCCGCGAGCAGCGCGTGCTCGTCGAGGAGGATCTCAAGGCGGGCCGGATCCCCTGTCTCGTCGCGACCTCCTCGCTCGAGCTCGGCATCGACATGGGCGCCGTCGACCTCGTGATCCAGGTCGAGTCGCCGAAGTCGGTCGCGCGCGGCCTGCAGCGCGTCGGCCGAGCCGGCCACGAGCTGCGTGCCGTCTCGAAGGGGCGGATCTTCCCCAAGTTCCGGGCCGACCTGCTCGAGTCCGCCGTCGTCGCGAAGGCGATGCGCGCGGGGGAGATCGAGGAGACGACGATCCCGCGCAACCCACTCGACGTGCTCGCGCAGCAGATCGTCGCGATCTCGGCCGACGACGAGATCGCGGTCGACGATCTCCACGACCTCGTCAAGCGGGCCTATCCGTTCGCCGACCTCTCGCGGCAGCAGCTCGAGAACGTCCTCGACATGCTCGCGGGCCGCTACCCGTCGGACGAGTTCGCCGAGCTGCGCCCGCGCATCGTCTGGGATCGCACCGGGGGCACGATTCGCGCCCGCGAGGGAGCCCGCCGGCTGGCGGTCACGAACGCCGGGACGATTCCCGACCGCGGGCTCTTCGGTGTCTTCCTCGTCGACGGCGGCGGGCGCGTCGGCGAGCTCGACGAGGAGATGGTCTACGAGGCCCGCGCCGGCCAGGTGTTCCTGCTCGGCGCCTCGAGCTGGCGGATCGAGGAGATCACCCGCGACCGCGTCCTCGTCTCCCCGGCTCCGGGCGTGCCCGGCGTCGTGCCGTTCTGGAAGGGCGAGGGGGTCGGCCGCCCGTACGAGCTCGGCGCGAAGATCGGCGCGGCCTCCCGCGAGCTCTCCGCGCTCGGCGACGACGTCGCGCTCGAGCGGCTCCGCACCGACTATCTCCTCGACGAGCGCGCCGCGCGCAACCTGCTCGCGTTCTTGCGCGACCAGGAGGCCGCGACCGGCGCCGTCCCGTCCGACCGCACGATCGTCGTCGAGCGCTTCCGCGACGAGATCGGCGACTGGCGTGTCTGCATCCTCTCGCCGTTCGGCGGCCGCGTCCACGCCCCCTGGGCGATGGCGCTCACCGCCCGCCTGCGGGAGGCGCACGGCATCGAGTCGCAGTCGATCTGGTCGGACGATGGCATCGCCCTGCACTTCCCGGATGCCGACGTGCCGCCGCCGAGCGGCGACCTGCTGATCGAGCCGGGCGAGATCGAGGATCTCGTCGTCGCCGAGCTGGGGGAGACGGCGCTCTTCGGCTCGCGCTTCCGCGAGAACGCCGCGCGCTCGCTCCTGATCCCGCGTAGGTACCCCGGTCAGCGCACGCCGCTCTGGCAGCAGCGGCTCAAGGCGCAGTCGCTCCTGCAGGTCGCGCGGCGCTACGGCTCCTTCCCGGTCGTGCTCGAGACCTACCGCGAGTGCCTCCAGGACGTCTTCGATCTGCCGGCGCTGCGCGGCCTGCTCCAGGGCCTCCAGACCCGGACGATCGACCTCGTCGAAGCCGAGACCGGCAGCGCGTCACCCTACTCGTCCTCGCTCCTCTTCGACTACGTCGCGACCTACATGTACGAGGACGACACGCCGCCTGCCGAACGGCGCGCGCAGGCGCTCTCCCTCGACCGCGACCTGCTGCGGGAGCTGCTCGGCCAGGAGGAGCTGCGCGACCTGCTCGACGCCGACGCGCTCGCCGAGGTCGAACGCCAGCTGCGCGGTGAGCCCGGGACGGCCGATGCGCTGCACGACAAGCTGCGCCTCCGTGGCGATCTGCGCACCGGCGAGTATGACCCTGCGCTTGCAGAGCCACTGATCGCCGAGCGGCGCGCCGTCATCGTGCGGATGGCCGGCGAGGAGCGTCTGATCGCAGCCGAGGATGCCGGCCGCTACCGCGACGCGCTCGGCGTGATGCCGCCGTCGGGCCTTCCCGATGCGTTCCTCGAGGGTGGCTCCGACTCGCTCCGCCAGCTCGTGCTCCGCTTCGCCAAGGGGCGCGGGCCGTTCACGACCGGCCAGGCCGACGAGCGCTTCGGACGCGACGTCTCCGGCGTGCTCGTCGAGCTCGAACGCGCCGAGCTGCTCGTCCGCGGCGAGCTCCGCCCGGGCGGCACCGAGCGCGAGTGGTGCGATCCCGATGTCCTCCGGCGCCTGCGGCGCGCCTCGCTCGCGGCGCTCCGCCGCGAAGTCGAGCCGGTCGAGCAGGCGGCGCTCGCACGGTTCCTGCCGTCGTGGCACGCGATCGACCGCCGTTCGAGCCTGCGCGAGGCGCTCGTCCCGCTCCAGGCACTCGCGCTGCCGGTCGCGCTCTGGGAGAGCGAGCTGCTGCCCCGTCGCGTCCCCGGCTACCGCCCGGAGCAGCTCGACGCGCTCTGCGCGAGCGGTGAGGTCGTCTGGGTCGGGGCGGGTCTCGACCGCGTGGCGCTCTATTTCCGCGAGGACGCGGCCGCGCTCGGCAAGGTCGTCGGCGCTCCGGCACCGGAGGGCGAGACGCACGACCGGCTGCGCGAGGCGTTCGGCCGCGGTGCGCTCTTCTGGCTCGACCTCCTCGCCGAGACCGGCCTCGATCCCGAGC
>CAIYXH010000074.1 GCA_903930195.1 uncultured Actinomycetes bacterium
CGCCGCCTTGGCGACATACGCCGCAGGCCAGCTCGAGACGAGCGGCCGCTCGAGCCGGCCGGGGAGCGAGGCGCCGGTGTGCGCCGCCACCTCGCGCCAGCGGGAGAGCTGCTCGTCGGCCGGGACGGGCGCGACGCCGGCGGGAGTATCGAGGAGGACGCCGATCACCCGCCGCCGCCGCGCGCCCGGGAGCGCGGCGTAGAGCTCGGCGAACTTCTCCTCCGAGCTCCAGGCCCAGACGCAGAAGACGTCGGTGAACTCGACGATCTCCAGTCCGGCCGTCGCCTGCGCTTCCCTGCGGCTCATCAGCCGATATACTACACAAAATGAGTTTTGTTTATCTACATGGCATGATCATTCCCGCGAGGCACGCCCGTCGAGCACGATGTGGGCGTGTCCCGCGCGGTCGTCCTCTTCACCCGCGACCTCCGTGCGCACGACCACCCCGCGCTCGCAGCGGCGAGGGCGGAGCAGACGGAGGTCGTCCAGCTCTTCGTCCTCGACGAACGACTGCTCCGGATCGGCACGCGCCGGACCGCGTATCTCCACGGCAGGCTCGACGCCCTGCGGGAGGCCATTGGCCTCCAGGTCGTCGAGGGCGACCCCGTCGAGGCCGTCGCGCGCTTCGCGCCCGACACCGTCCACGTGAGTGCCGACGTCAGCGCCTACGCACGGCGGCGCGCGCAGCAGCTCGCCGGGCGGCCGAGCTACCGCGTCTTCACGCCGTACTGGCATGTCTGGCGCGCGATGCCGCTACCGGCACCGGTCGAATCGGGGCCGAAGCTGCCGGTACCCGACGCGAGCCTCTCGACCCACCTCCATCTCGGCGCCGTCTCCCCCGCCGAGCTCGCGCGCGCCGCCGACGAGGAGCTGCTGCGGAACCTCTGCTGGCGCGACTTCTTCGCCCAGCTCCTCGCGGCCGACCCCGCCCTCGAATGGCGCGACCTCCACCCCGGCCGCCGTACCTGGAACGAGGACCCCGAGGCGTTCGCCGCCTGGAAGGAGGGACGCACCGGAGTCGACTACGTCGACGCCGCGATGCGACAGCTCCTCGCCGAGGGCTTCATCCCCTCACGGCCGCGGATGATCGCCGCGTCGTATCTGACGAAGCAGCTCGGCGTCGACTGGCGGCTCGGCGCCGCCCACTTCATGGAGCACCTCACCGACGGCGACGTCGCGACGAACAGCGGCAACTGGCAGTGGGTCGCCGGCACCGGCACCGACACGCGCCCGAACCGCCAGTTCAACCCCGAACGGCAGGCGGCGACCCACGACGCCGACGAGAGCTATCGCCGCCGGTGGCTCCCGGAGCGCTTCGAGCCGCAGCCGGAGGCGCTGTTCGAATGACCCTCGACGACGCAGCCGCTCTCTGTCTCGAACTGCCTGAGACCACGGAAGGTGTGCGCTGGAGTCGGCGTGCCTGGTTCGTCGACGGCCGCTGCTTCGCCTGGGAGCGCCCGTTCTCGAAGGCCGACCTGAAGCGCTTCGGCGACGAGACGCCGCCGACCTTGCCGATCGTCGGCCTCTCGACGCTCGACCTCGAGGACAAGGAGGCGATCCTCGCGGGTGAGCAGCCCGGCTTCTTCACGATCCCGCACTTCGACGGCTACCCGGCCTTCCTGATCGAGCTGGGCGTCGCCGAGAAGGCCGCTGTCCGTGAGGCGCTCGTCGACGCCTGGCTCGTCGCGGCGCCCCCGCCGCTCCGCGACGCCTACCTGGCGCGCTAGACGAGCTCGGCGCGGCGGAAGCGGTAGTGGCTGACGAGCCACTCCGTGCCGTTGCGGTAGCCCCAGAGCTCCGCGCAGGCGAGAAAGAAGACGCGCCAACTCTCGGCGTCGCGCTTCCCGACGACCGC
Source organism: uncultured Actinomycetes bacterium (assembly GCA_903930195.1). Classification (GTDB taxonomy): domain Bacteria; phylum Actinomycetota; class Thermoleophilia; order Gaiellales; family Gaiellaceae; genus PALSA-600. The sequence goes on from CAIYXH010000074.1 coordinate 1,856, forward strand.
GTCCACCGCGGCGCGGTTCGCGTCGAGCCGCTCGAGCCAGGCCTCGGCGGTACGCGCGTAGTGCACGCCGGAGACGCGCCACTGCTCCTCGACCGTCAGGTCGCGGTCGAACCGCGGGAAGAGGTCGTCCGACGGCATCGTCCCGCCGGTGAAGAACCGCCGCGACATCCAGCCGTCCTCGTAGGCGTAGGCAAAGCGGTCGTGCGAGAAGACGTGGCAGAAGAAGCGCCCGTCGGGCTCGAGCCAGGACGCAAGCTTCGCGAACAGCGCCTCGTAGTTGCGCATGTGCTCGAGCATCTCGACGGAGAGGATCCGGTCGAAGCGCTCCTCGAGCTCGAGGTGGTTGACGTCGGCGGTGATCACCCGGACGTTCGGCAGGCCGAGCGACTCGATGTACTCGCGCTGAGGCCGCGCGTTCGAGACCGAGACGATCCGGGCGGCGGGATAGCGCTCCGAGAGCCAGCCGGTGAGCGAGCCCCAGCCGCAGCCGAGGTCGAGCAGCGTCATCCCGTCCTCCACGCCGGCGCGCTCGCAGCTGAGCGCGAGCATCGCCTCCTCGGCGGCCCCCAGCGTCTCGACCCCGTCGGGCCAGAGGCACGAGCTGTACTTGAGCCGCGGGCCGAGGACGAGCTTGAAGAACTCCGGCGGTACCTCGTAGTGCTGCTCGTTCGCCGCCGCCACCTGCTCGGCGACCGGCGAGGCACGCAGCCGCTCGACGAACGCCTTCTTGAAGCCGGGGCCGCGACCCTGCTCGCGGCGCAGGCGAGAGGCGCAGGCCGCCCGGATGCCGGCGCGCAGCAGCGGGTCGGGGATGCGGCCGGATTCGAGCGCGCGGTCGAGGAGGGTCGACGGGATCAGCGCGGCCACGAGCCTTATTCGCCGGCAATCGACAAACGGCCGAGTGGGCGCCAGAACGCGAGCGCGAGCGCGAGCGCGAGCGTCGGCACGCCGCCGACGACGAGCGACCAGCGGCTCCCGAACTCCTCGGCGACCCAGCCGACGAGCGGTCCCCCGACGACGTTCGTCCCGACCCACGCGAGCCCCCACAGGGCCATCACCCGGCCGCGCATCGACGGCGCCGAAGCAAGCTGGATCGTCGTCTTCGCATAGGCGTTGACCGTGATGCTACCGTAGCCCACGAAGACAAGCGCGACGAACTCGAGCGGCAGGGTCGGCGCGACCGCCGCGGCGAGGATCGCGATGCTCCAGCCGACGGAGGCGGTCGCGATCGCCTGTGGCCGCCGCCCGCCGCGGTTGGACGCAGCGACGAGGCCGCCGACGATCGCCCCGGCCGCCATCACCGCCGCCATCGCGCCATAGGTGCCGGCGCCGCCGCCGAACGCACCGCGGGCGACGAGCGGGAGCGAGACCGGGAACTCGTACGCGAGCATCCCGGTGACGAAGACGAGACTGAGCGGCAGCAGCAGGATCGGCGTGTCGCGGACGTAGCGCAGGCCTTCCCGCACCTGGCCCTTCGCGCGGACAGCGGGCTCTGCGGGGAAGAGCTCCGTCCGCCGCATCAGGGACAGGCCTACGATCACGGCGACGAACGACCCGGCGTTCGCGGCGAAGCAGGCGGTGAAGCCGACCGCCGAGACGAGCAGGCCGCCCGCTGCGGCGCCGACGACACGCGCGACGTTGAGCGCGACCGAGTTGAGCGTCACGGCATTTGCCATCTGCTCGCGCGGGACGAGCTCTGGGATCAGGCTCTGTCGCGTCGGGGTGTCGAAGACCATGACGAACCCGAGGAGCAGCGAGAGCACGAGGATGACCGGGAGCGAGACGGCCCCGATCCCGTTCAACACCGCGAGCAGCACCGCGGCGGCGGCCGAGAGCGCCTGGGTCAGGTAGAGCAGCCGCAGCTTGTCGACCCGGTCGGCGACGAGCCCGCCGTACGGCCCGAGCGTCGCAAACGGGAGCAGCCGGATGCCGAGCGTCAGGCCGAGGAGCGTGCCGCTCCCGGTCAGCTTCAGCACGAGGAACGACAGTGCCAGCGTCTGCATGAACGTCCCGGCCACCGAGATCGACTGACCGATGAAGTAGAGCCGGTAGTTGCGGACGTGGAGCGACGAGACCGTGCGCTCGAACGCCGGCCGGGAGAGCAGGGCCCCCATTACGTGACCGTCAGCAGCAGGCGACGGTCGCGCGGACCGTCGAACTCGCAGAAGAAGACGGCCTGCAGGTCACCCAGGCCGAGCTTGCCATCGACGAGCGGGATCGAGAGCGAGCTTGCGGTGAGCGCGCTGCGGACGTGCGCCCACGGGTTCCGGTCGCCCTCCGAGGTGTGCTCCCAGCTCCAGCCCTCGTCGACGATCTGCTCGAGCGCCCGCTCGACGTCCCCGGCGACCTTGGTCGCGTTTGGCCCGCTCGCCTGCAGGACGACGCCCGCGGTCGTGTGCGGGACGAACAGCGTCACGAGCGCGCCCTCGGCTCCGGCGAGCGCGGCGTTCACCTCGGCGGTGATGTCGAGGAGCTGCGTGCGTGCCTCGGTGCGGAGCGAGAGCTCCTTCATGCCGCAGCCCAGACATGCACCGGACCGAGCACCTCGAGACCGACCTCGTCGCCCGCCGCCAGGTCGCGCTGCACGGCCGGGACGCGCGCCCGCAACTGCGTCCCCGCGGCTGGTGCGACCGTCTCGAGCTCGACCACCATCTCGTGTCCAAGGTAGGCGATCCGGACGACACGAGCGGTCGCCTCCGTCGTGCCGGCGACCCGGAGCGCGAGCTGCTCGGGGCGGATCAGCACGCGCACAGCTCCACCGGACGGAGAATCCTCGGGCGCCGGCAGCGCGCCGAGCGGCGTGCGCAGAACGGCTTCGTCACGCGTCGCCTCGACGATGTTCGCCTCGCCGGTGAAGTGCGCAAGATCGTCGTCGAGCGGCGTCGTGTAGAGCTCTGCCGGCGTAGCCAGCTGCGCCACGATGCCGTCGCGAATCACGGCCACGGCGTCGGCGAACGAGAGCGCCTCCGACTGATCGTGGGTCACGAGCACCGCGGTGGCGCCGGTGCGGCGCAGGATGGCAGCGACGTCGTCGCGGGTCTGCGCGCGCAGCCGCGTGTCGAGCGAGGCGAAGGGCTCGTCGAGCAGCACGACCGCCGGCTCGATCGCGAGCGCGCGGGCCAGGGCGACGCGCTGCTGCTGCCCGCCCGAGAGCTGATGCGGATAGCGGTCGGCATGGCTCGCGAGCCCGACGAGCTCGAGCAGCTCGGCCGCCTTCACTGCGCGTGCGGCCCGCGGCAGCCCGAACCCGACGTTCTCGGCGACGGTGAGATGCGGGAAGAGCGTCCCCTCCTGCGGCACGTAGCCGACCTTGCGCCGCTCGGGCCGCAGGTGGACGGCGTCGCTCTCGACGACGCGGCCGTCGATCGCGATCGAGCCGGCGTCGGCGCGCTCGAAGCCGACGAGCAGGCGCAGGAGCGTCGTCTTGCCGCTCCCCGACGCGCCGAGGATCGCCGTGAACGACCCCGGCTCGATCGCGAGCTCCACCCCGCGCAGGACGGGCGTCCCACCGAATGACTTCTGCAAGCCGGTGACGGTGATCGCACTCATACGGTGAGGGGGTTGCGCAGGAAGAACCGGGCGAGGAACAGGCTCGGGAGCGCCGCGACGCCGATCATCAGCAGCGCGAACGGTGCCGCCTGGCCGTAGGCGAGATTCTGCTGATAGGCCCAGAACTGCGTCGAGAGCGTCTGCCTGCCGGTCGGGATCAGGATCAGCGTCGTCGTCAGCTCGGTCACCGCAGAAAGGAAGACGAGCGAGAAGCCGGCTGCGAGCCCGGGCGCGATCAGCGGCAGCGTCACCCGCCGGAAGGCGGCGAACGGCGACGCGCCGAGCGAGCGGGCGATCTCCTCGAGCTCGGCCGGCGCACGCGTCGCCGACGCACGGACCGCGACGAGCGCGAACGGGAAGAAGAGGATCGCGTAGGCGACGACCAGGAGCCAGGCGCTCTGGTAGGCGAAGCCGTTCACGTAGCGGCCGGTGAAGTACGCGAGCGCGAACCCGATCATGCTCGGCATCGCGAGCGCCAGGTAGGTCGAGCGCTCGAGGATCGCGTAGAGACGGCCGGGATGGCGCGCGACGAGGAGGGCCACCGGCAGCGCCATCAGCGTCGCGAGGGCCGCCGCCGGGGTGCTGTAGAGGAGCGTGTGCCAGAGCGCGTTCAGGAGCGAGGCGCCGCCGATCGAGAGCTGCCCGCCGCGGGTGAGCCAGTGGATCGCCGAGCTCACCGGCACGCCCACCGCGAGCCCCGCGAGCGCGACGAGCCAGAGGAACGCCGGGACGCGCCACCATCCAAGCCGGTGGGGGGCAATGAGGCGTTGGCTGAGCGTGCCGGTGCGACTGATGCGCGCCGGGCCGCCTCCGGCCGCCTCGAGCACGACCGCGCCGGCGGCGACGAGCATCAGCACGAACGAGAGCGCCGCCGCGGCCGGGACGTTGAACGAGACGTTGAACTCGATGTAGATCTCGGTGCTGAAGGTCTGGAACCCGACCAGCTCGAACGCCCCGAACTCGGCGAAGAGGACGAGCGCGACGAGCAGACAGCCGCCGAGGATCGCGCGGCGCGCCTGGCCGAGCGTGATCCGTACGAAGGTCTGGAGCGGCCCGAGGCCGAGGCTGCGCGCGATCTCCTCCTGCCCCGCATCGGCGCTGCGGAGGCTCGCAGCCACCGGCAGATAGACGAGCGGATAGAGCGCGAGCGTCATCACGAACGCCGCGCCGCGGAAGCCCGAGACCCAGTTCGTCAGCGACGACCAGCCGAAGGCGACGACGAAGTCCGGGATCGCGAGCGGCATCACGACGAGCGCGGGCCAGAGGCGGCGCAGCGGTACGTCCGTGCGCTCGAGCACCCAGGCGGTCGCGGTGCCGACGATGCCGCAGCCGAGCGTGACGAGGGCCGTGAGCTCGACCGTGTGGCCGAGGAGGTGCGCCGTGAGCGGGCGCCAGACGAGATCCCAGATCGAGGCGAAGCCCGCGCTCGACGACTCGATCACGAGGAAGACCGGCGGCAGCGCGAGCACCCCGGCGACGGCGGCCGCACCCGCGAGGAGGAGCCACGGCCTCGGCGCCCGGCGGACCCGGACGGTCGCGGCACTCATCAGATCAGGCCGGCGTTGCGGAGGAGCGTGACGGCGAGCGACCCGTCGCCGAGCCGCGCGACGTCGATCGGGTTCGGCTGCAGCGCGGTGAACGGACGCCCGAGGGGCCCAGTGCCGAGCGTCGGCTCGGCGAGCGGATACTCGATCCCCGTCTCCGCGACGAGCTTCTGCGCCTCGGGCGTCGTCAGGAACGCGAGGAACTTCTGCGCCGCGGCCGGGTGCTTCGACGAGGCGAGCGCCGCCGCCCCGGCGACGAAGAGGACGTAGCCCGGATCCTTCGGCGCGAACGTCGTGATCTTCGCGTTCTTCGCCGCCGCGTTGTCGTGGAAGCGAAGCCAGTAGTACTCGTTGATCACGCCGAACGCGACGCGCCCCTGGTTGACGGCCGACTCGACCGTCTCGTCGTCGGGGTAGGCGTGATCGCCGGCCGTCGCCTTCATCGCCTTCAGCCAGGCCACGGTCTTCGGCTCACCGTAGGCGGCGACCATCGAGGTGACGATCGGCTGGAAGTCGACGTCGGCGGGCGCGAACGCCATCTTCCCGCGGTACTTCGCGGCGGCGAAGTCGAGGATCCGGCGCGGCAGCTGCGACGAGGCGATCAGCTTCGGGTTGTAGACGATCACCGAGACCTGCGCCGAGAGCCCGAGCCAGCTCCCCGTCGCCGAGCTGTAGCCGTGCGGGACGGCGGCGAGCGTCGAGGCATCGACCTGCGCGAGCATCCCCTTGCTCGTCAGGTATTCGAGCGAAGGCGAGTTCTCGGAGAGGAAGAGGTCGGCCTTCGGATGCGAGCGCTCGACCTCGACGATCGCGTCGGCAAGCGTGTCCTCCTCGTTGCTGCGCATCTGCACCTCGATGCCCGTCTTGCGCTCGAAGGCCGCGACGAGCTGGGAGGCCTCGGGAACGTGCTGGCCGTTGTAGAGCGTGAGCGTGATCTGGCCCGCACCGCCGGACGGGCCGCCGCAGCCGGCCGCGAGCAGCGCGAGACCCGCACCGAGCGAGAGAAGCGAGCCGCGCCTAAAGCGCGTACGGAGTCGGCTGGGTGTGAGCACGGAGAGCAGCAATGATGCTGAACGCGACGAGCGTCGAGGTCTTCGGATTCTCGCTCGGCACGTTGTCGAGCTGCATCTCGAGCGAGCCGAAGCTCCCGTGCGCGGTCAGCACCGCCCGGTTCGCGCGCAGCGCCGGATCCGCGACGACGACCGAGCGGGTGCGGTCGAAGCCGAGGCCCGCGAGCGCCACCGCAGCGGCGACGTTCGTCGAGGCCGGCAGTGTCCGGACGATGTCGCGGACGGGGCCGTCGAAGATGGTCACCGGGCCGGTCAAGGCGGCGGCCTCGTCGGCGGAGAGGAGTGTCTTTGCCGGCTTGCGCTGCTCGATCGTGACGGTGTCGAGTCCGGCTTCGGCGGCGGCGCGCAGCGCGTCGAGGCCGCCGACGGCCCCGCTCGGGAAGAGGATGCGCGCGCCCGAGGCAGCGGCGGCGGCCCGAAGGCGGGCGAAGAGCGCCGCGTCGGCAAGCGCGCCGATCGAGATGCAGACGAGGTCGAGGCCGGCTTCGAGCACCGCGACGCCGTGCTCGCTCACCGCCTCGTGCCCCGCCGCCTCGACGACGATCCCGCCGGGAAGCAGCGCCTGCTCGAGCTCGTCGAGCCGGCGGCCCGGGAGCCCCTCCTCGTCGCTGCGGCTGAGGAAGCCGTTGAGGACGAGACCCGGAACGGAGCCCGCCGCGAGCTGCTCGCCGACAGCGCGTCCGATCGCGCCCGCGCCGACGAGCGACACCGGACGGGTCACGGAAGCGGCCTCGGGCTCGGGTGCGTGCTCCATCGGATGTATGACAATAGAGCAGCGCCGCTACGATCGCCTCGTGGACGGAGCAGAGCTACGGCGCCTGATGGGCTTTTGGGCCACCGGCGTCAGCGTGATCACGGCCGAGGGCAGCGAAGGCCCGTCGGGGGTGACCGCGAACGCCGTCAGCTCGCTCTCGCTCGAGCCGCAACTCGTCCTCGTCTGCTTCGACCTCAGCTCGCGCACGCTCCACGCCGTACGCGAGTCGGAGCGCTTCTGCATCAACGTGCTCGCCTCGACGCAGGAGCCGGTCTCGCGCGGCTTCGCGACGAAGCGCACGCAGGAGGAGAAGTTCGCCGAGGTGCAGCACCACTCCGACCACGGCGCGCCCGTGCTCGACGGAGCGCTTGCCTGGCTCGTCTGCGAGCTCGACTCCGAGTTCCGCCGCGGCGACCACGTGGTCGCGATCGGCCGTGTCCTCGCCGGCGACGCCCGCGACGACGCCGAGCCGCTGCTCTTCTACCGCGGCAAGTACGGCCTCTTCGGCCCGCAGGCGTAACGGCCCTCTCGTAGGGACAGGTCGTCAGACCTGTCCCGGTGTTGCCCGTCGTGTCGTCTCGATCGCACCGGTTGCGCCACCTCAGCCTGGGACGGGTCTGAAGACCTGTCCCTCCAACGACGCTGGACATGTCCCGACAACGACAGCGCTACGAGACCGTCCACTCGGCGTCGGTGCCGGGGTGGTGCGACTGGGCTTCGGGGGCGTTGCGGGTGTAGATCATGAACGTCCGCTTGAACTCGATCACGACCTCGCGGTGCTGGTTGATGCCGCGGGTGCGGAGCGAGAGGATCCCGACGGTCGGGTTGCTCTGCGAGAGCCGCGTGGAGAGGATCTCGCTCTCGGCCCAGAGGGTGTCGCCGACGAAGACCGGCTTCGGGAGCGTGATGTCGGTCCACCCGAGGTTCGCGGTGGCGTTCTCGCTCGTGTCCGGAACGGTGAGGCCCGTGACGAGTGAGAGCGTGAACGCGCTGTTCACGAGCGGCTTGCCGAAGCGGGTGCTCTCGGCGTAGGGCGTGTTGAAGTGGATCTGGTTCGTGTTCAGCGTCAGGTTCGTGAACCAGATGTTCTCGGTCTCGGTGATCGTCCGGCCGAGCCGGCTGCGGAAGACGTCTCCGACCGCGAAGTCCTCGAAGAACCGCCCGTGCCACTCCTTGGGTGCCGCCTCGCTCATCTGTTCTCGATCCTCTCCTGCTCGGCGAGCAGCCTGCGGGCACGTGTCACGACGGGAGCGTCGACCATCTTGCCGTGGAGCGCGATCGCGCCACGACCGTCCTGCTCGGCCTGCTCCGCGGCGGCGACGAGA